>JAAZLT010000118.1 GCA_012799205.1 Clostridiales bacterium | reverse complement strand
GAAGAGAATAATATAGTTAGGCTATCTGAGTCGAGAAGAGATAGCCTTAGAAGAAATGATATGGGTTTTATATTCCAATCTGTAGCACTTATATCTCTTATGTCTGCATATGAGAATGTAGATTTTGGACTTAGGGTATCAAAATATGATAAGAAAAAGAGGCAAGAGAGAGTCAAAGAATGCCTATCATTTGTCGGACTTTCAAAGAGGATACAGCATATGCCCCACGAACTCTCAGGGGGAGAACAACAAAGGGTCGCCATAGCTAGGGCCATATCCCACAGACCAAGGGTGCTCTTTGCAGATGAACCAACAGCAGAAGTTGATACAGTTATGGGGCTCCAGATAATGAAGGTGTTTAGAGATTTGGTAGAAAAAGAGGGTGTTACCATAGTGATGACTACCCACGATCCTAATATGATGGATTTGGGTGACTATATCTATACCCTAGAGGATGGTGAGATAATTGACCGCACAACAGGAACATGATATAGATATGGAAAAGAACATGGTAGTATGCGAAAACTTGGTAAAGATATATAAGACTGATGATATAGAGGTTATAGCTCTTCAGGGACTTGATCTTACAGTTGAAAAGGGAGAGCTTATGGCTATAATAGGAAATAGTGGTAGCGGTAAATCTACCCTACTAAATATGCTTGGGGGGTTAGATAGGCCTTCCGCAGGAGAGTTATACGTAGATGGTAAGGATCTTTTAAAGCTTACGGATAAAGAGCTTATAGAATATAAGAGGGAGACTGTGGGGTTTATATGGCAAAATAACGCAAGAAATCTTGTGCCGTATCTCACAGCAGTAGAAAATGTAGAAATGCCTACAATGTTTATGAAGGGTAGAAATAGAAAAAGGGCAGAGGAGCTTTTAGATATAGTAGGACTTTCCCATAGAAAGCATAGCAAGCTAAGCCAACTCTCAGGGGGAGAACAGCAACGTGTAGCAATAGCCATAGCCCTATCAAATGAGCCAAAGCTTCTTTTAGCAGACGAGCCAACCGGTGCTGTAGATACTAAAACCGCTATGCAAATATTAGATGTGTTTAGAAAACTTACGGAGACCTTAGGTATTACAATAATAGTTGTAACTCATGATAGGCAATTATCTAGCAAAGTCGATAGAGTAGTGGCCATAAGAGATGGTAGAACAAGCAGTGAATTTGTTAGAAGAAGATCTTACGCCGAAGAGATGAAGAGCATTGCAGCTGGAATGGAGATAGAAGAAGAGGAAGATAGAGATAAGACACATGAAGAATTAGCTGTAGTAGATAGGGTAGGCAGAATTCAGATCCCTAGGGAGTATCTAAGTTCTTTAGGCATAGATGGACGCGATAGGGTAAAGGTTGATTTTGAGGGCGATAGAATAGTCATAATGAAGCCCAAAGATTAGATTGTATAAAGCATAAAATATTGATATAATTGAGATGGTAAAAACAGAAAACAAAAGGAGAGATGCAAATGGATAAATTAGATCAACTTTCTATAAATACCATAAGGATTTTATCAGCTGAGGCAATAGAGAAGGCAAAATCAGGTCATCCCGGTATGCCAATGGGGGCTGCCCCTACAGCATATACGCTATGGGCAAAGCATATGAAGCACAGCCCGGCTAACCCTAATTGGTTAGATAGGGATAGATTCGTACTATCGGGTGGGCATGCGTCGATGTTAATATATTCTCTTTTACATTTATTTGACTATGGCCTTACTATTGATGATATAAAAGAATTTAGGCAGTTTGGCAGTAAAACTGCTGGACATCCTGAATATGGTCATACTATAGGCGTTGAGACTACTACAGGTCCATTAGGTCAAGGCTTTGCATCCGCTGTAGGCATGGCAATTGCAGAAAGTCATCTAGCGGCTAAGTTTAATAGACCTGGATATGATATTGTAGATCACTATACATATGTACTATCTGGCGATGGATGCATGATGGAAGGTATAACTTCAGAGGCTGCAT
>JAAZLT010000010.1 GCA_012799205.1 Clostridiales bacterium | reverse complement strand
TATGCAAATAGCCAATTTTATATTCAAACGTATAGACAAACATGAGAGAAAGAATATAAGCAGGATGTTTTATATATTAGGCAGCATAGCACCTGATCTCAAGATAGCAAAGCATCCTAAATTTAAGATATATAATGATTCTATCGACTTGATTAAGTCTAAGATGGAAAGTCTAGAATCCTTAGGTAAAAGAAGATTTTCTTATAGACTAGGCGTGATATCTCACTATATAACGGATTATTTTTGCCTAGCCCATAATCTACAAAATACTCTTAAGACTAGAACTCATTTATTATATGAATTTCGGTTAGCAAGGGCTATTAAGCATTACATTACTACCCATGACTTTGGGAAGAATATTATTTCAGATAGTATGTCTATATTAGAAAAACATAACGATATGCTCTCTATGATTGCAGATAAACATAAGCTCTATACTAAGAACAGATGCGATAATTTCGCAGACCAGATGTTTCTTGATATGAACCTTGCGTTTTCTGTATGCATGGCATTGGCAATATTTGTTTTAAACTAAAATTTTTTATTTTGCAGGCCTTGACACAATGAAGTTTTTATTCTATAATACTATTTGCGCTTAAGAACTAAAGGGGAGTAGCTCAATTGGTAGAGTAGTGGTCTCCAAAACCATTGGTTGCGGGTTCAAGTCCTGTCTCCCCTGCCAACAAAAAACGGATGATAATATATCATCCGTTTTTTATATTCTCTATAAAGGCTCCAATTCGTTTAGAGCCTTCGATTATATTCTCTATGGATGTTGCATAGGATAATCGCACAAAATTATTTGCACCAAATGCAGCTCCTGGGACTGCTGCTACCATCTGGTCATCCAGTAACATATTACAAAATGTCAAAGAATCTTCGATGATTTCTCCCCTATAAGATAGACCTAGTACTTTTTCTATATTCACCATTACATAAAAAGCACCTCTAGGTCTTTTGCATGATATATTAGAAATTTTATTTATGCTATCTACCAATATATCACGCCTTTGTCTATATTCTTTAGAAAAGTTTGCTATTATTTCATCCGGTATTTTAAAAGCCGCTATACTGGCATATTGGGCTATCGAATTGGGGTTAGATGTAGAATGGCTTTGAACATTTTTCATCACATCAATAATAGTCTTATTGGCGGCAGCATATCCAATCCTCCATCCTGTCATGGCATATGCCTTTGACATGCCGTTAATTACTATAGTAAGTTCTTTTACATCATCATTTAGCATGGCAATACTTATATGTTCTTTATCATCATATATTAACTTTTCATATATTTCGTCTGATATTATAAATATATTTTCCTCAATTGCAATACTGGCAATTTCCGATAGTAAACCCTTAGGATAGACACAGCCTGTCGGGTTGCCAGGACTATTAATTATAATGGCCTTAGTTTTTTCATTTATAAGTTCTTTTAGTTTATCAATGTCAATATTAAAATTATCATCTTCTCTTGTCTCTAAGAAAACTGGTATCCCATTAGCCAGTTTTACCATCTCAGGGTAACTTAGCCAATATGGTGAAGGGATTATAACCTCGTCACCAGGATTCAAAATGGCTTGACATGCATTGAATATAGAGTGCTTTGCCCCATTAGATACTAGAATATTTTCGGGCGTATATTGCAATCCATTATCTGTCCTTAATTTATGGCATATAGCCTCTCTGAGCTCTAACGAGCCCGCTACTGGAGTATAGCGTGTATAATGCTTATTTAGAGCTTCTTTTGCAGCATTTATTATGGTATCAGGCGTGTTAAAATCTGGCTCTCCAGCACCAAACCCTATTACGTCTAGGCCATCAGCCTTCATCTTTTTTGCCTTTGCATCAATTTCCAAAGTAAGGGATCCTTTTATATGTAAAGCTCGCTTGGATAATCTCATAGTCTCAAAATCTCCTCTCTTAATCTCGGTGCACTAGTTTCCTAGTATTGTTCCATAAGATTATAGCATAAAGCTATAGCAGAATCTATCTGTAATCTATTAAATGTTTGTGCTTTTTTACTTATCTATTTAAGCGAAACTTTTAACACTCTCATCATATTTTTATTGCATATTTTCATTATTTGATCCTCGCTATAGTTCAGCTTAAGTAACCCCTCTATTATCTTAGGGAAATCTTCTGGGCCAGCTATGCCTCTGGGCGTTGAGCCTATGCCATCAAAATCTGAGCCAAAACCAATATAGTCTATACCAACAAGCCCTGCAATATAATCTATATGCCTTAATATATCTTCAATGTCGGCCTCGTTATTATCGGTCAGAAATGGAGGGTAAAAGTTTATACCTATCAATCCATCGCTTTTAGCTATAGCCTTTATTTGTTCATTATCGAGATTTCGCCTATGTTTACATATATGCTTTGCGTTGGAGTGGGATGCGACTATAGGGGCATTAGATATTTCACATACATCCCAAAAACCTTGCTGTGATATATGTGAAATATCTATTATCATACCTAACTCATTCATTCTAGAGACTACTCTCCTACCAAATGGGGTGAGGCCAGTATCATGGCTAGTGTCTGTTGCTATTGCGGCTGATATCTCATTGGCATTATTCCATGTCAGGGTCATTAATCTAACCCCCAAATTATATAATACATCCAAATTCTCGAGACTTCCATTTAGGGCATCACCACCTTCAACAGCTAATAGACATCCAATCTTCGATGAGGAAAGGGCCCTTTTTGCATCTTTATAATTTAATACATTCATGAGCATATTTGTATTCTCTGCTATTAGATTTTGAAATATATCTATGAGAGCCATTGCATATCCATAAGGTGAATAATTTGTATTTTCTGCATCTATCCATGCTGCAAAAACCTGTATACCTATATTCCCTTCTTCTAGCCCCTTAAAACTTACATGATTATACGTATCTTTCATGTCTATATGTTCATTTAACATTATATTTAACGTGTCACAGTGACTATCTATTATCCTAAATTTCATCAATATCACTCCTTATTTAATAAACATTCCATTTAAAATGGCCTACCTTAATATTATAGGCAGGCCATCCTGTGTTATAATAAATAATTAAATCTTCACCGAGGTTCTACAATTATACGAATAGCTGTTCTTTCTTCACCATCAATTTGGATGTCAGTAAATGCTGGTATACAGATTAGATCAAGTCCGCCTGGAGCTACAAATCCTCGCGCTATTGCTACTGCCTTTATCGCCTGATTAATTGCGCCGGCCCCTATAGCCTGCATTTCCGCTGATCCATGCTCTCTAAGTACCCCTGCTAACGCCCCTGCAACAGAATTTGGATTAGATTTGGCTGATACCTTTAATACGTCCATGAATTGATCCCCCTCGTATTCGTTATAGATTTTTTGATACGTCTATAATAAATTATATCTATGAGTTTGATATTCTACATATTTTAGGCAAATCCTCTTTTTTAGCAATACTTTTATATAATTTACATTTATATGCATATGGGGACGCTATAAAATAAAAAGAGAAGGACATAATAGCTTACGCTCACCCTTCTCTTTGATAATCTTCATATTAAATTATCTTGCATATTCTACGGATCTTGTCTCTCTAATAACATTGATCTTAATTTGTCCTGGGTATTCCAGTTCTTTTTCTACTCGTTTTACAATATTTCTAGCCATTAGGAGCGCTTGATCATCGCTCACCTTATCAGGCCTTACAATTATTCGGATTTCTCTACCTGCTTGTATTGCAAAGGATTTTTCAACACCTGCAAATGAATTAGCAATATCTTCAAGTTTCTCTAGACGTTTAATATATAATTCTAATGTCTCTCTTCTAGCGCCCGGCCTCGCAGCAGAAATGGCGTCAGCCGCCTGCACAATAACAGCTTCTACTGTGTTGGGCTCTACATCCCCATGATGCGCTAGTATAGCGTTTACGACATCTGCATTCTCTTTATAGCGTCTTGCCAAATCAGCACCTATTTCTACATGGGGTCCTTCCATTTCATGGTCGACAGCTTTACCAATATCATGTAAAAGACCAGCCCTTTTAGAAAGTCTAATATTAGCTCCAAGCTCTGCGGCCATAACTCCGGCAAGACTGGACACTTCCATAGAGTGCTTTAAAATGTTTTGACCATAGCTAGATCTATATTTTAATCTACCAATTAATTTAACTAGTTCAGGATGAATGCCGTGAATACCCAATTGAAATACTGTCTCTTCACCTTCTTCACGAATCTGGGCCTCCAATTCTCGTTCAGCTTTTTCAACCATTTCCTCTATTCTAGCGGGATGAATTCTTCCATCTAAAATTAGTTTTTCTAAAGCTAAGCGAGCAATTTCTCTTCTAATAGGATCAAATCCAGATAATATAACTGCTTCTGGAGTGTCATCAATTATGAGATCTATGCCCGTGGCAGTTTCTAAGGCTCTAATATTACGCCCCTCACGCCCAATTATCCTCCCCTTCATCTCATCGTTCGGTAGTGCAACAACGGATACAGTGGTTTCAGCCACATGATCTGCGGCGCATCTTTGAATAGCTAATGCAACAATATGTCTAGATCTCTTTTCAGCCTCTTCTTTAGTCTTAGTTTCTATATCACGTATCTTCGTGGCCATCTCGTGGGTCAGTTCTCTCTCAAGAGTATTTAGAAGCATTTCCCTAGCTTCATCCTTGGTAAGACTAGCTATACGTTCAAGCTCTACAAGTTGTTGTTTATAATTATATTCAGCTTTATCCTCTAACTTTTGAACTTCTCTTTGACGCTTGGCTAAGAAGTTCTCTTTATTTTCAAGGGAATTTGCCTTTCTATCAAGGTTTTCCTCTTTTTGCTGCAATCTTCTCTCTACTCGTTGAATTTCGCTTCTTCTTTCTCTTGTTTCACGTTCTAGCTCATTTCGCAGTTTATGAATATCCTCTTTTGCCTCTAGCAAAGTTTCCTTTTTTATAGCTTCCGCTTCTTTATATGAATCTTCAATAATTCTATTTGCGGCCTCTTCCGCACCGCAAATTTTTCTTTCCGCTATTTTTTTTCGGTAAAAATATCCGATTAATACTCCCCCAATGGCTACTATCAGAATAGTGACTGTTAGTAGTATTGGATTTATTAGTAACACCTCCTTCAATATTCAGTTGTAAATATAAACCAGCAATCCTAGTTTATAACAGTTCATTTTACATTTTATAATCTCAAATAATGTACCATTGATTGTGTACATTTTATATCTTTTTATATATGCTGTCAAGTAAGTTATTCTTCTAGCTCTTCGGTCAAGCCAAGTTTTATCTTTACCTTCTCTTCGATTTCCATCATAATATCAGTATTTTCCTTTAAGAATTGCCTTACATTTTCTCTACCTTGGCCAAGCCTCGTATCTCCATAGGAATACCATGATCCACTTTTCTCCACTATATCATTATCTACCGCAACCTCTAATATGGAGCCTTCCTTGGATATTCCCTCTCCATATATTATATCAAATTCTGCGACTTTAAAGGGAGGCGCAACCTTGTTTTTTACAACCCTCACACGTGTTCTATTTCCATACATCTCATTGCCCTGTCTTAAGGTCTCGATTCGGCGTACATCTAATCTTACTGATGAATAGAATTTTAAAGCTCTTCCACCTGGCGTTACCTCGGGATTGCCAAAGGTCACACCAACCTTTTCTCTAAGTTGATTTATAAAAATAGCAACTGTCCTTGTCCTACTTATAAGTCCGGACAGTTTTCTTAAAGCCTGAGACATGAGCCTTGCCTGCAAGCCAACATGAGATGCTCCCATTTCACCATCTAATTCGGCCCTGGGGACTAGAGCAGCAACAGAGTCCAATACTACCACATCTATGGCTCCACTGCTTACAAGCGCTTCTGTTATCTCAAGCGCTTGTTCGCCTGTATCTGGTTGTGATAGTAATAGGGTATCTATATCTATTCCCAGATTACTGGCATATACTGGATCTAACGCATGCTCTGCATCAATAAATGCAGCTGTCCCCCCTGCTTTTTGAGCTTCAGCTATCGCATGAAGGGCAACAGTGGTCTTCCCCGATGCTTCTGGCCCAAATATCTCAATGACTCGTCCTCTAGGTAAACCTCCCACACCTAATGCAATATCCAATTCCAATGCGCCTGTAGGTATGGCTTCTACATTCATATGTGCAGATTCTCCTAAGCGCATAATAGATCCCTTGCCAAATTGTCTTTCTATCTTATTTAATGCTGATTCTAAAGCCTTTTCTCTATCCATAATATAATCCTGATAAACAGGATCGCACCCGCCTTTCTTTATTTATTATAATAAAAAAAGAAAATACTAATTCTTAGGTCAATTATATATTATAAAGTCTATAATATCAATAAAAACTAGCTAACATGCGTCTAGCCATATTTAAGGCTGCCTTAGATGTGGCTTGTTTGATCTTGAGCCTATCTCCAGTAAAATGAAACTCATTTACCTGAACATTGCTCCCTAAGCCTACCGCTATATATACTAGTCCTACGGGTTTTTCCAAAGTACCTCCATCGGGTCCTGCTATGCCCGTTACTGCAATGCCCATATCAGTGCCTGTCGCCTTTAATAGTCCATCTATCATCTCATGGGCTGTTTGTCGGCTCACTGCCCCCCACTGTCTTAGTGTATCTTGGGATACATTTAGATACTTAACTTTTGCTTCGTTACTATAGGTTATAAGGCCCTCTTTAAAGGCCCTAGACGATCCCGGTATATTAGTCAAAAGATTAGCTATAAGTCCCCCTGTACAAGATTCAGCTATAGATATGGTTTTATCTAATTTTATGAGCTCGCTCATCAACACTCCTTCAAGGGTATCATCGTCATATCCATAGACTACATCACCTAGTCTGTTTAATATCTCTTTTTCTACAGGCGCTATTAGCTCTATAGGGTCACTATTTTTATCAGTCTTAGCTGTTATGCGAAGCGACATCTCACCGCCAGTTGCTAAGGGTGCAATAGTCGGATTATTTTGGGTCAATAGAATATCGCGTATATTAGATTCTACAGTTGACTCACCCATGCCATAAATTTTAATGACCCGTGAATGTATCACTTCATTGCTATACTCTTTTAAATAATCTAGGGCATAGTTTTCAAACATATGTATGAGCTCATGCGGAGGCCCAGGTAATATAAGGTAAGTTATATTATCCTTACTTACTATAGCACCCGGGGCTGTTCCCTTTTCATTGGGTAGTATTGTAGCACCTTTGGGGAATATGGCCTGTTTTATATTAATGTCATCCATTGTACGGTTCATAGAGTTAAAGTACTTTTGTATCTTATCTAGACTTTCTTCATGTAAAACCATTTCTAGCTTTAAAAATTCAGCAATTACGTCCTTTGTTATATCATCCATAGTTGGGCCTAATCCACCTGTTGTAATAACCATATCTGAACGTTTTGAGGCAATTTGTAAGGCCTCTAAAAATCTCACCCTATTATCCCCTATAACAGTATGGTAGAATACATCTATACCAATCTTGGCAAGTTCCTGTGATAGGTATCTAGCATCTGTATTTGCTATTTGCCCTAAGAGTAATTCACTTCCTATGCTAATAATTTCAGTTCTCATATGGTTGTCACATCCTTAATTATTACAATTCCTTACCGAAAACATGTATGTTCTTTACTATATAATCATAGCCAGATATTATGGTTACAACAGTAGCTATATATAACATGATATTATCCATAGGTATATTTAAATCTCTAAAGGGAAAGTTGCCTATCATCAATAGAATAAGCGCAATCATCTGAGTTACGGTCTTTAATTTGCCCCACCAACTAGCAGCAATAACAACGCCCTTTGAGGCTGCAAGGCTCCTAAGCCCTGTTATCAGAAATTCTCTGGTGAGTATTATTATTGGGATTATCGCATGTATCCTGCCCTTATCCACCAATGCAATTAGCGCAGCCATAACAAGTAGCTTATCTGCTAATGGATCCATAAATTTACCAAAGTCAGTAATTTGATTTCTTGACCTTGCTATATACCCATCTAAAGTATCGGTGAGAGTTGCTATTATAAATATTGCAGCTGAAATATATTGCCCATTTGGTAGGTTAGTAAGGGCAAATACAAGGTATAAAGGTATAAGTAATACTCTAACTATAGTTATCTTATTTGCTAAATTCATAAAAATCCCCCAATAGATCATAGTTATATGCCTTTTTAATCTGTGTATTTACAAAACTTCCCTGCGACAGGTTGTGAGGGCTAAATAGATATACTTTTCCATCTACTTCAGGTGCTTGGCCATAGAATCTGCCAAAGTAAACATCATCGGAATCCTGTCCCTCTACAATTACATCATATCTATTGCCTATCCAACGTCTATTTAATCGTTTGGCAACTTGTTGTTGTGCGCTCATAAGTAGATCTCGGCGCCTTAGCTTTTCTTCATCTGGAATTTGATTATCCAGCCGTGCTGCCCTTGTACCCTCTTCTCGAGAGTATGTAAAAACGCCTACATGGTCTATTGGATAGTTCTTTACAAACTCAAGGAGCTCATCAAATTCCTCCTGGGTCTCCCCAGGAAAGCCAACTATATAAGATGTTCGTAAGACCATATCAGGAATAATATGACGTATATCATCTAGCATTTTTTTTACATGGCCAGACGTAGTATTCCTGTTCATAGATTTTAATATATTATTGTTTACATGTTGTATAGGTATGTCTAGGTAATTGCATACCTTTTCATTATCCCTAATCGCATATAGAAATTTCTTATCTACACGCTCTGGATAATAATAAAGAAGCCTTATCCACTTTATACTATCAATGCTCGATAGTTTTCCAATAAGCTCTATAAAGGCATTTTCATTGCCAAGATCATGTCCATATCTGCTTATATCTTGGGCTATAATAACCAGCTCCTTAACTCCAGTACTCGCCAGGTATTGGGCCTCTTTATACAGGCTGTCTATAGTTCTACTTCTATATCTGCCGCGAATAAATGGAATGGAACAGTAGGAGCAGAAATTATCACATCCCTCAGCGATTTTTAGATATGCCATGCCTTTGGGCGTAGTCAATGTCCTTGGTAGCTGTAAATCCGCTTCCCAATCTAATCTGTCATTGCATATAAACCTACCTCCTTTAAGACATATTTCAACTATCTTATCTATGTTCTTATAATATTCGGCCCCTATTATGGCATCTATCTCTGGAATTTCTAATTCCAATTCCTTACTATAGCGCTGTGATAGGCACCCTGAAACAATTAGCTTTTTATTCTTATATTTCTCCTTTATAGCAACTTGATGTAGGATTTCCTGTATAGATTCTTCCTTAGCAGGCTCTATAAATCCACATGTATTTATAATTATTATATCCGCATCTTCACTATCGCTTACAATACTATATCCCTTTTTTGATAATATCCCCAACATATTTTCAGAATCTACTAGATTCTTAGAACATCCAAGTGATATAAATCCTATTTTATAATTCAAGAAAACCTTCCTCCTCAAGCATCAACATAGTTTTCTTCAAACTCTTCCTTAGTAATAAATACATCTCTCGGCTTACTTCCCTCAAAGCCACTTATAAATCCTCTAACTTCCATTTCGTCTATAAGCCTAGCCGCCCTAGCATACCCTATCCTAAGCCTCCGCTGTAGCATAGATATAGACGCTTGACCTGCATCTATGACAATCTCAACGGCCTCATCAAATAGTTCGTCCACATCGTCATTACCTGAATACTGTTTATCCATATTTTCAATTTTTTCTATAGCCTGTTCATCATACTCTGCCTCAACCTCTTGTGCCTTTATATGCTTTACTATCTCTCCTACTTCTTTTTCTGAAACATAGGCCCCTTGCACCCTTATTGGTTTATGAAAACCTACTGGGTAATAGAGCATATCACCTCTACCTAATAACTTTTCAGCGCCATTCATATCTAATATGGTCCTAGAATCTACACCAGATGAGACTGCGAATGCAATTCTGGATGGGATGTTTACCTTTATTAGACCTGTTATTACATCTACAGAGGGCCTTTGTGTTGCGATTATCAAATGAATCCCTGCAGCTCTTGCCATCTGTGCAAGCCGACATATAGAATCTTCTACGTCCTTAGATGCTACCATCATGAGATCCGATAACTCGTCTATTATGACCACAATTTGCGGCAGTCTATTCTCATCAGCACCCACTATCGCTTCATTATATTGTTCTAGATTTCTAACGCTTGTATCTGCAAACAATTTATATCTATTTACCATCTCCTGTACTACCCAGTTTAAGGCACCTGCTGCCTTCTGAGGGTCAGTAACCACAGGAAATAGTAGATGCGGTATTCCATTATAGTTATTGAGCTCCACTACCTTTGGGTCTATAAGTATCAACCGCACATCCTCAGGGGATACTTTATACAATAAGCTTGTAATTATGGTGTTTATGCATACACTTTTCCCAGACCCTGTAGCTCCTGCAATAAGTAGGTGGGGCATCTTAGCTAGATCCGCAATTATATTTTTCCCTGCAATGTCTTTACCTAGGGCAAAGGATAAATTAGATTTATTCTCCTGAAATTCCACACTATCAATTATCTGTCTTAAATATACAGGCTTTATATTATCATTTGGAACTTCTATTCCTACGGCCGCTTTACCTGGTATAGGCGCCTCTATTCTTATGCCCGGCGCAGCCAAATTTAATGATATATCGTCGGCTAAATTTACAATCTTACTTACCTTCACTCCCGGCGCAGGTTGCAATTCATATCTTGTTATCACTGGTCCCTTGCTAACCTGGGTTACCTTGGCGTTGACGCCAAAGTTATGTAATGTCTCTTCTAATAATTTAGCATTGTCTTTAATATGCTTGTCTATATTATTGTCTGCCTTTTTATTATATCTAGCCCTGTTTAGAAGAGATATAGGAGGCAGATCATAACCTACACTAGGTGTGATAGCCCCAAGCTCTATATTTTTTACTTCATCTGGCATATTTTCATCTAATTTTTCTTTCTTTATTTTTGCCGCGGTCGTCTCTCTAGATTCTTTTACATATTCTGCTTCCATATTGTCTGGCATCTTATCAAAGGAGTTATCGCCTAGGAGCCTTATATCCGGGCCATCATTAGAGGATTCAAAATCAATAACTGCCCCTTCGAACTTTTTTTTAGCTTTCTTCTTAGTATTACGGGTTTTATCTTCTACTTTTTCAGAAACATATGTAACTACATTTTTAAAGGATAGATTAAGCAAAACTATAAAATTTATAATAATTGCTACTATTAAAAAAATATAAGAACCCAATAAGCCTAAAAGCTTAAATAATATATATATAATGGGTGATAGCAATGCCCCAGTGCCCTTACTTTGCATACCATTTATATAAGAAGATTTTATAAACTCTATCATATTGCTGCTATCGTAATAGTCAAATGAAAGTAGATGTATTATACAAAGTATAAATAATAGAGATATTATGCTGAATATGATTTTAGATCGATTGACTTTTTTGTAATTGGAAATTATGAGAAGCACCCCAATTCCAACTACCAATAAAGGCATAATATAAGTTAAAACCCCCAAAAGGCCCATCGATATTCTAAAAAAATAATGCCCTACTATACCCGTAGCTTCTGTATATATGCTAAACAATATAAAGATACCAAGCCCAATTAAAGATACAGCAATGGCTTCTCTCCTTTTTTTATTTATTTTTTTAGATTTGTTACTCTTGCGTTTTCTTGCCATCTAAATCTCCCCCACATAATCGTCCATATCTCATAGATTTTTACAATAGAATAGGGACATCATAGGGAAATTATATCACTAAAACACATTATATACCAGGTATTTTAAAAACTTAAGAGTAACTAGGGCTTGCTATAGGCCTATATAATGGGCCGGATTGGTACTGATGACACGTACAATCTCATAGTCCTCTCTATGGCTGTTTCTTATCTCTAATATTACTCCATCCGCCATAGTTATCTCTTGAAGTTCATCTTCAACATTTAGTACTTGGGAAAATATTATCTCCTCTGGAATAATAGAATAGATTAGCATTTAACTTCAATCCTCCAATGTATTTTTCATACCCTTTAACCGTTTTAGGGCTTGAGTTAGCCCCCCCACTTCGTCTATTAGCCCTGCCTCTACCGCCTCTTGTCCTATTAAAACAGTGCCTACATCATTTGCCAGCTCACCCGGCTTTGTCATAAGTTCTGTAAGCTTTTCTTCAGATATATTTGAGTGTCTTGTTATGAAATCTATTACTCTACCCTGCATTTTATTTAAATAATCATAGGTTTGTGATATGCCTAGGACCATTCCCGTGATCCTAATTGGATGTATTGTCATTGTAGCACTAGGTGCTATAAAGGAATAATCGGCTGAAACCGATAAAGGTACACCGATACTATGGCCACCGCCTAATACTAATGAAACCGTAGGCTTAGACATAGTACTAATCATCTCCGCAATGGCTAGTCCCGCCTCTACATCACCCCCTACTGTATTTAATATAAGTATAAGACCTTCTATCTTTGGATTTTCCTCTATTGCTACTAGTTGAGGTATAACATGTTCGTATTTTGTCGTCTTATTATGTGGTGGTAAAATCATATGGCCCTCTATTTGCCCTATCACAGTTAGAAAATGTATTTTGCTATTTATATCTGGTATTATGGGTGTTCCCATCTCTTTTATATTTTCACTTGAAACATTTTTGTCAGCTGTATTTTTCAAATTGCACCTCCGCATGGTTATAGACTCAATTATATTGAGTCTATATAGTATGCCCAAAGCCTATATAAAAGATAAGCCAGTTTAAGTTTATCTTTTATATAGCTTTGAGCATACTTGAATTATCTCAGGCGCACCTTCATGGCATAGAGATCAATATAGGTTGGATTTGTCTATTTTCTAGCGCTAGTTTAATGGTATCAGGGATTTTATTCATATCTGCCATTAGAGAATTCACCTTTATATTAGGGTCATCTTGATAATAGGGTACTACAAATATGTTTTTATAATTAGTAAGCAAAGCCAAGTTTTTTCCATTATTTCCAAGGCCATCATTGGTAGAGACCGCAATAACAACAGGTTTTTGATTTCTCAACTGTGCCTTTGCTGCCATGAGCGCAGGTGTATCAGTTATCCCATTGGCCAGTTTTGCTATAGAATTACCTGTACATGGTGCTATGATCACTACATCTAATAGCTGCTGGGGTCCAATAGGTTCTGCCTCTACTATGGTATCTATCACTCTCTTACTAGTTATATGCTCTACATCTTTTCTAAACTTAGCAGCCGATGTAAACCTAGTATCGGTATTTGCCACTGCATATGAAAATATTGGATTAACTATAGCACCCTCATCAACTAACCTTTTCATTTGTGGTAACACTTTATGAAAAGTACAGAATGAACCTGTAACACAAAATCCTATCTTTATATCCTTTAATTTCATGTACTATCTCCCCCTAAATCTTTAATAAAATGTTCTATACTTACACATATTATTTCGCCCGCTGCTTTAGGAGCTACAAGGCCGGGTAGGCTAAGATCAAGATCAGCTCTTAACCCTAACCTCTTGGCCTCATCAAAATCTACGCCTCCTGGGTAGGATGCTAAATCTATAATTATAGATTCAGGTGATAGCATAGCTAGCTTAGTGCTATCTAAGATCAAAGCTGGAATTGTATTAAATACAATATCCTGTTTATATAGTATGTCATCTAACTTATCGAGAAATATCCCCTTATGTCCTCTCTCTCGTACCCAAGCAAGATCCTCACTCTTTCTAGCGGCTACTGTGACATTTGCTCCTATGCCAGATAGCATTCTAGATAGCGTCTTTCCAAGTCGTCCATAACCTAAGACTAATACTTTGGAGCCGTGTATGGTTATATCGGTTCGCTCCATAGCACGTTGTATAGCACCTTCAGCAGATGGTATGGAGTTTAGTATAGAGAATGTCTCATCGTCTATCAGATCAAAGTATTCAAATCCATATTTTTGTGAACCATTTTTTATTTCAGAATCTGCCTTACCTAAAATAACTTTTGTAGATGGATGGATAATATCTGCAAAGTCATTAAACTTAAGATTCTTTATTCCCTTTATATGATTTATATGGCCTTCACTGTTTTTATAAGGTATGGGCAACAGCAACACATGACAGCGAAAAAAGTTTCGATCTAATATATCTACCTTTCGAATATTTCTATCATTGAAATCGCATTCAATCCCATAGATATTGACAATATTGTCTTTTGCCGCAAGAATTTTTGCACATTGGCTTTGCCTTTGGTCACCGCCTAGTATGGAATAGACAATGCGTCCCATTAAATCACCCCTTGCACTTAATTTACATCTATATCATCATAATATGATATGGGCATAAATTAGGTGCAATAACAAAAAAAATAGGCATATAGCCTATTTAATTTACTCTGATAATAGTTCTGAAATTGTACCTATATCATAGCCTCTATTTTTTAACTCTTTAATAATAATGGGAAGAGCCACAACTGTGTCCTCTGTTGGATGTATGAGAATAAATACACCATTGTGCGGATTCTTTACGGTCCTATCTATTACAGCATCTACACCGTCACCTCTCCAGTTTATAGTATCTATGCTCCACATAATAGTTTTATACCCAATAGATGATGCTGCTTTCAATGTGGTATTGTTAAATTCACCATAAGGGGGTGAGAATAAATTAGTAGTTATACCTGTAATGTCCTTAATTATATATTCTGTTTTTTTAATTTCATTTAAGTTTTCATCAAGGTCTAGATTTGTGTGATTTCTATGTTCGAATCCATGATTCCCCAGTTCATGACCTTCCTCAGATATAAGCCGTAACATTTGTGGATTATCCCTAGCCCATTCGCCCCCTATAAAAAAGCTTATTTTAACCTTATGCTCCTGTAATATATTTAGCATACTAGGGATATATTCTGTTCCCCCTACCACATTGCAGACAAATGCCGTCTGCTGCAGACTCTCATCACCCTTATATATAGGGTTTATAGCTCTCAGACCGCCAGTTGCTACCAAGGAATGTGCCCCTATTATGTAAACCACCAATATAAATATAATGGTTAAGGATATAGCTAGATATTTTCTTTTCTTGAGGTTCAAATAGAATACTTTCATGCAACTCCCCCCAAATATTTATTTGTATACTAAATAAATATTCGCCAGATAGTTGCTTATGTATAAAAAAAGAAACATAAACGTAAAGTTTATGTCTCTTGCTTATCGATTATCTCGCCTGGGATTGTTCCTACTCGATCTATTATACTGTCTGCCTTTCGCAGGAGGCTTGCTATTATATTGTCTTTTGGATTTTTCATCTTCTGTCGGCGGCAGAAGCACCTTCCTAGATAATCTAATCCTATCTGGCTCCTCTATCTCTATTACCTTTACTTCAATTTCATCTCCTACATTTACAACATCTTCTACCTTATCGATTCGCTCTCTAGCTAGCTGAGATATATGAACCAGTCCATCTTTACCAGGAGCAATTTCTACAAAGGCTCCAAAATTGACAGTTCTAACTACCTTGCCTTTATATATTTCCCCTACTTCTATCTCTTTTGTCAAGTTCTTTACTATATCCAATGCTTCATTTGCAGCGTCTATATCTGCAGACGAAATAAACACTCTTCCATCATCTTCTATATCGATTTTGACACCTGTCTTATCTATGATCCCATTGATTACCTTGCCACCTGGCCCTATTACATCTCTTATTTTATCCGGGTCAATAACAGTTTGTATAATTTTTGGGGCATATATCGATAACTCTGTCCGCGGCTTAGATATTACCTCTAACATTTTATCTAGAATATAATTTCTGCCCGTATACGCTTGGATAAGCGCTTTATGCAATACTGCTTTATCTATGCCCTTTATCTTTATATCCATCTGGATAGCCGTAATACCATCACGTGTTCCGGCCACTTTAAAATCCATATCGCCATAGAAGTCCTCAAGACCCTGTATATCCGATAGAATTGCCATCTGTCCAGTCTCATCGTCCTTGATAAGGCCCATAGCAATTCCAGCTACTGGTGCCTTTATGGGCACTCCAGCATCCATAAGTGCTAATGTACTGCCGCATACACTGGCCTGTGATGAGGAACCATTAGAGCTCATTACCTCCGATACCATACGTATGGCATAAGGGAAATCCTTTTCACTGGGTATAACCGGAATTAATGCCTTTTCTGCCAATGCGCCATGACCTATTTCACGTCTCCCTGGTCCTCGCATAGGTCTTGTCTCACCTACAGAAAATGGTGGGAAGTTATAGTGATGTATATATCTTTTGAACTCATCCTCCCAAAGTCCGTCTAATACTTGGACATCTCCTAAGGCACTTAGAGTACATGTAGTGAGTACTTGAGTCTGTCCACGTGTAAAGACGCCAGATCCATGGGTTCTAGGTAAGACATTTACTTCACTTCTCAATTCCCGTATATCTGTTGGCCCTCTACCGTCAGGTCTTATGCCCTCCTTAACGATTTTGGAGCGAACAACCTCTTGTGAGATATTTTCGATTATTTCTTCTATATATGATTCTTGTTCTGGGTATTCTACAGCGAAATGTTCGAGCACCTGCTCTTTAACCCGATCCATATTTGCATGACGCTTTTGTCTATTGAACTCATCAAAAGCTTCAATCACCATATCTGTAGCATAATCCCTTATCTTATTTTCTAACTCCTTGGACGCCATTTCTGGTATAAATTCTTTCTTTTCTTTCCCTACCAGGCCAATTATCTCCTCTTGAAAATCTATAAATTCTTTTATAGCTTCATGTGCGAACATAATTGCATCTAGCATCTGTTCTTCATCTACCTCATCAGCACTTGCCTCGACCATCATCACTGCATCCTTTGTACCTGACACAACGAGATTTAACCTGCTTTTATCCATCTCTTTGGTAGTTGGATTTACAACGAATTCATCATCTATAAGACCAATGGCTACAGATCCGATAGGTCCTTGAAATGGTATATCAGAGATACTCAAAGAAATAGATGCGCCAAGCATAGCAAATATATCAGGTGCATACTCCGGATCTACAGATAAGGGCATTACAACTATTTGCACGTCATTTCTATACCCTTCAGGAAATAACGGTCTAATAGGCCTATCTATCAATCTACATGTAAGTATAGCTTGATCGGTAGGTCTTCCTTCTCTTTTTATAAAACCGCCTGGAATTCTTCCAACTGCATATAGCCTCTCTTCAAACTCTACACTCAATGGAAAAAAGTCAATACCTTCTCTGGGCTCATCCGAAGCTGTAGCAGAGACAAATACAACCGTATCACCACATTGAACAGAACAAGAGCCATTTGCCTGCTCCGCTAAATGTCCAGTTTTAACGGTTATAGTTTTGCCCCTAATCTCTCTAGTAAATGTTTTAGGTCCCAATGCATAACCTCCTTTAGATTATATTATATCCACTTGTTCATAAAGTTATATGATATATTTATAGTGGATTTTAAAAGAAAAGAGCGGGATTTCCCACTCCATCTCCTATTTACGTAAATTAAGTTTTTGAATAATAGCTCTATGTCTCTCAATGTCGGTATCTTCTAGATAGTTTAAAAGGGCTCTACGCCTTCCGACCATCATGAGCAATCCCCTTCGTGAATGATGATCTCTCTTATGACTTTTAAGATGCTCATTTAAATGATTAATCCTATTAGTCAAAAGAGCTATCTGTACCTCTGGAGAACCTGTGTCGTTTTCATGCCTTTTAAATTCTTCGATTATCTCTAGTTTTCTTGCTTTATCCATTTCATTCACCTCCCCATTTTCTAAAACGCCAGATACCTGAGTATAACGTTGGAGATTCGTTAAACTAAGGTATCGGTTAACCTCGCTTACTTCATGTATTGTAACACATATGAATTATTTTGTAAATAATTTTTTCGGCGGCATCCATATCTTGTTGCATTTGGTCTATGAGAGAATCAGCATCTTTAAACTGTATTTCGTCTCTAATCCTATCTAAAAAACATATCGTCAAGTTTTTCCCGTATATATTGCCATCAAAACCTATTAAATGGGTCTCTATGCAAAGTTCATCTGAGCCAAACGTTGGGTTTGTTCCAATATTAGTCAATCCCCATACATATATATTTCTAACTTTGACCAAAGTTAAGTAGACACCATTGTTTGGAATCACCTTTTGCTTATCATAGCTCAAATTTGCGGTTGGAAAGCCCAGATGCTTTCCCCGTCCTTTGCCCCTTACAACCTTACCCGAAATGCTATAGGGATAACCTAGAAGATGTGCAGCATCAGATACCTGACCTGCCTCGATTGTCTCCCTCACCCTGCTGCTACTTATTATACTGTTCTTTAACCTTATAGGGGGAATTATCTTGACATTAAATCCAAAATCCTTACCTAGCTCTTGCATGGTATTGCTATTGCCCTCTCCATTTGCGCCGAAAGTATAGTTGTATCCGATCACTATAGTATCAATATTGTATTTATCAACCAGGAATCTTTTTATAAATTCGCGCGGACTAACCTTTGAAAATTCATATGTAAACTCATTAAATACTAAATAGTCTATATTGAGATCCCGCAAAATATTAATCTTTTGCTCATTATCATTTATATATAATGGTCTATTTTCAGGAGATATTACACTCATAGGGTGTTGTATAAAGGTATAAACCATGATTTTGCTTCCACCACTTTGTTTAATATCATGAAGAGATTTTATAAGTTGCCTATGCCCCTTGTGGATACCATCAAAAGAACCCAGTGCTATAGACACCTTTTCATCTAATGTATGATTCCAATTGTTATTCTTTATCACTTTCATATCATTATCCTCATATAAGCAATTTCTTTGTCCTTAAAATATTTCTTCCGTTTCTATGCTCAAATAGCCCTATACCCATAAATTCTTCCTTACAATACATTCTCATTAATTTTTTATTATCTATCATTTCCCTAGATGGCCTGGATATATATTCTATATGTTCTAATTCTATAAACCTGCCATGTATTATAGGGTTGTACTGACTTGGATCTATTATAATATAATCCAAATCTGCCAAAGCAAAGTCCATGCTATGAAGTATTTCATTTACTTTATTCATTTTAACATAATATTGAAGCTCATGAAGAGTAATAGAATTTTCAATATTAAACGCACCTGTTTGGGTACGTAGGAGAAAGGACATATATGCGCCATAGCCAAGATGTTGCCCCATATCCCGACAAAGAGATCTCATATATGTTCCCTTTGAGCAATGTGCTTTAAATAAAACTTTATAATCCCTATAAAATGCAAGTAGCTCTATATTATATATTTTGATAGACCTCGCTTTAGGTACTACTTTCTCGCCTTTACGCGCTAATTCATATAATCTCTTACCCTTATGTCTTATGGCCGAGTATATAGGCGGTATCTGTTTAGAGTCACCTTTGAATGTATTCAAAATGTTTTCTATTTCTTCTTTTGAAGTATGCACATTATTGACGCTAGATATGATCCTGCCTGCAGAATCATCTGTATCTGTCTGTTTCCCTAATGTTGCTTCACATATATAGATCTTGTCCTGTTCTAAAATATGACCAGCAATTTTTGTAGCCCTTCCTATACAAATGGGCAAAACACCTGCAGCTAAAGGGTCCAATGTTCCGGTATGCCCCGCTTTCTTACATCTCAATACTCTTTTGACATAATTGACTACACCTGTAGAGCTAATGCCCGGAGGCTTCAGTATATTTATTATTCCGTTCAGTATAGATCACTCTCCTAAAAGGCTTTCTTAGCCTCCTTAATCACTGCTACCTTTGTATCATGTAGACTTGCATCGAGTATGCAACCCGCCGCACGGGCATGGCCTCCCCCACCAAACGCTTGTGCAAGTTTATTACAATCGATTGTGGTCTTAGAGCGCATACTGATCTTAATCTGTCCGTCTTCTTGCTCCTTGAACAGTATAGCCAATTCTACGCCACGAATATTCTTTGCATAATCTACCATTCCAGAACTTTCTTCTTGACTAGCCCCAGTTTCCGATAACATATTCCTTGTAATCTCAATAGTTGATATAGATCCATTTGCATATAATTTGATAGATTGAATCACCTTAGCAATTAGTTTCATCCTAGATAGGCTGTTATCTTTATATACTTTATTAGAAATCTCATCAGGCCGAACTCCTATATCTACAAGTTTCGCTGCAATACAATGTGTCCTTGAGGTGGTATTATTAAATGCAAAATTACCTGTGTCTGTCGATATACCTACATACAGGGCCCTAGCTATAGATATATCCATGTGGATGCCCATATGTTCTATAAGCCTGTAGACAATTTCGCAGGTAGCAGCTGCCTCTATATCTATATAGTTCATTTGGGCAAAGTTAGTATTGCTTATATGATGATCAATATTTATAGTCTGCCAGCCCGATTCCATAAGATATCTAAATTCCCCCATTCGGTCCAAATCGCTGCAGTCTAGTGCGAGTATTGCATCATAATTTACTGGATTTGCCGGAAGTACATTGATGAATCTCCCATTGTCATCTAGAAAGCATAAATTATAGGGTATTGGATCCTGGCAATATAGATGGGTCTCACATCCAATGCTTTCTAGGGCATATGACAATGCAATACAGCTTCCTATAGTATCTCCATCAGGCATTATATGTGCAATTAATGCCACCTTTTTTGCATGAGTTAAGCTCTCCACAATAGTTGTGATCATATTTTTACTCCTTTTTGTTTTGCAGTTCATCTATCTTTTTTGATATGTGAATACTGTACTCTATGGATGAATCTAATACAAAAGTCAATTCCGGTACATATCTAAGCTTGAGTATAGATGCAAGTTGTTTACGTATAAAACCAGAGGCGCTTTGTAGACCCTTTAATGTCTCTTTTCGCTCATCCTCAGAACCTAGTATGCTAACAAAGATCTTAGCATGACTTAGATCCTTACTTGTATCCACCTTAACTATGGACAGCATATCTGATATTCTAGGATCTTTAACATCCTCTCTAATTATCATACTCATTTCTCTTTTAATCTCTTCAGATACTCTCTTGGATCTTTCATAAGCCATAATTAACACCTACTTATTATCTGTTTTAATTTATCTTTCTATTTCTTCATTTATAAAGGCTTCTAATACATCATCTTCTCTGATATCGTTAAAGTTCTCTATCCCTATACCGCACTCATATCCCTCCATGACCTCTCTTGCATCATCTTTGAATCGCTTTAGGGAGTTGATATCGCCTTCATGTATAACTATGCCATCTCTAACTACTCTTACAGAGGCATTTCTTCTAATCTTGCCATCGGTCACATAACAGCCAGCAATTACTCCAATACCAGATATTCTAAATATTTCCCTAACCTGGGCGCGGCCAATTACTACTTCTTTATATATAGGATCTAATAGCCCCTTCATAGCAGCTTCTACATCCTGTATAGCATCATATATTACCCTATATAATCTCATATCTACTTTTTCATCCTGAGCTAGATCATATGCTTTAGCCACCGGCCTTACATTAAACCCAATTATAATTGCATTTGATGCAGTAGCTAACATAACATCCGACTCGTTAATTGCACCTACCCCGTTATGGATAGTGTTGATTCTAACCTCATCAGTAGATAACCTCTCTAGGGATTGCTTCAAGGCCTCTGCCGATCCCTTAACATCCGCCTTAATTATTAGGTTTAATTCTCTCATTTCGCCTTCCTTAATTTGATCGAATAAGTCATCTAATGATGTAATGGCAGATGTTTTACGTTGGGCTGCTATCTCTTTATCTATTCTCTCTGCTGCAACTTGCTTAGCTAGCCTATCATCTTGAACCACATACATGACATCCCCGGCGTTGGGTGTTTCAGATAACCCTAGCACCTCTACTGGAATGGAGGGCCCAGCTTCTTCCACCCGCATGCCTCTATCGTTTATCATAGCCCTTACTCTGCCATAGGCGGTACCAGCAACTATGGAATCCCCTATCCTCAATGTCCCATTTTGAACCAATATAGTCGCTACAGGGCCACGACCCTTATCTAGCTCGGCATCTACTATAGTACCTTTAGCTAATCGGTTGGGATTGGCCTTCAGCTCTTCTATTTCTGCCACTAGCAATAGCATCTCTAAGAGTTCATCTATACCAGTTTTTTGGAGAGCAGACACAGGTACAGCTATTATATCCCCGCCCCATTCTTCTACCAATAGACCATGTTCAGATAATTGCTGCTTTATTCTATCCGGATTTGAGCCTGGCTTATCCATTTTATTTATAGCAACTATCATAGGTACCTTGGCTGATTTAGCATGATTGATTGCCTCTACTGTCTGAGGCATAACCCCATCATCTGCAGCTACAACTAGAATAGCAATATCTGTAACTTGCGCACCTCTAGCACGCATAGATGTAAAAGCCTCATGTCCAGGAGTATCTAAAAAGGTTACAAATTTATCATTGACCTTTATAGTATAAGCACCTATATGTTGCGTTATGCCTCCTGCTTCGCTTTCGGTTACGCTAGTATTTCTTATGGCATCTAAAAGAGAAGTTTTACCATGGTCGACATGACCCATAACTGTAACAATAGGTGCCCTTTTAGATAGATCCTTAGGATCATCTTCCGTATCTAGATCTTCTAAGATATCTTCAAAGGTCTTAGTTGCACGATATTCTAATGTAATATTAAATGCATCTGCCACTAGTTCCGCAGTTTCAAAATCTAGTTCCTGATTTATTGTTGCCATTACTCCCAATGCCATTAGCTGTTTAATAATATTTGCTACGGATATACCCGCCTTTTCAGACAGTTCTTTGACAGTGGTAGTATCTCCTATTGAAACGGCCTTCTTACGCTTTGGCGTTTTAGCCTTAGATGGCTTGGTTGACACTTTAGCATTTTTACTATGTTTTCCTTTATTTGTATCTTCCGTCCGCTTAGATTTGATCTTTTTCACAGCATCTTCCTTTTTCTTTTGTGCCTCAAGTATTTTAGCCTTTTTGCGCTCTTGTTTTTGCTTCAAACCTTCCGTCTGAGCAATCTTCTTTAGCTTTTTTACGGCGTCTATATGTTTTTGCACGTCTTTTTTGGTAGTTTGTATTTTATCCCTAAGTTCTCTTGATTTTTGTTTAATTTTTTTCGTTGTAACATAGACCTCTATTTTATTTGGCATTCATCGCTCACCCCCGTTACACTATTGTATAACTTATATATTTGTCCTTTGAAACTATTACTTGTCACAGCTACTATTTTTATTTCGTCTCTACCTATACTTTTACCTAAAATGATATTATCCTCCATTAACAAAATGTCCACTTCATTTGCTTCACATAATCTTTTAAACTTAGCCACTGTCCTCTTAGATAGGCGCGAATCTAGTATTACTAGTTTTGCCTTATTATTCAATATACTAGCCTCAACTTGTGCAGTGCCAAGAATTAGATAACCCGCCTTTCGGCATATTCCTAGCATATTATATAATCGTCTATATATTGATATCACCTTCATTTAACAGCTTTTGTATTTGCTCATATATCCTTTCATCGATTCTTTGTTTGAAAGTGCTGGCAAGTACATTACTATTTTTCAGGTTATCCAAACAATCTTGGGCATAGCATATATAGGCACCACGGCCAGGTTTTTTTCCATTCAAATCTATATCTATATTCCCTTCTTTAGACCTTACTATTCTCACTAACTCTTGTTTTGGCCTCATCTGTTTGCAGGATATACACATTCTTAACGGCACCTTTCGCTTTCTCATGCTATTCCCTCCCTTGATAACTATATCTGAGATTCGCTTTTTATATCTATCCGCCAACCTGTTAGCCTCGCTGCCAATCTAGCGTTTTGCCCCTCTTTTCCTATGGCTAAGGAAAGTTGGTCATCCGGTACTATTATTTGTGCGCTTTTATCTTCTTTATTTATATATACATCTAGCACTTCTGAAGGACTAAGCGCATTGGCTATATATTCCTCAGGGTCCTCGCTCCATTTTACTATATCTATTTTCTCGCCTCTTAGTTCATCGACTATCTGATGTACCCTACTTCCCCTATGGCCAACACAGGCCCCTACAGAATCGATCCTATTATCTAATGAATAGACTGCCATCTTTGTACGTGAGCCAGCCTCTCTGGCAATATTTTTGATGATAACATCGCCTTGTACAATTTCGGGTACCTCTATTTCGAATAATCTCTTTACTAGGTCTGGGTGGGTACGTGATAGAGTTATTTGTGGTCTTCTAGTGGTTTTCTTTACTTCGGCAACATATACTTTAATCCTGTCATTTACTCTATATTCTTCATTGGGTATCTGTTCAGAGAGAGGTAAAATACCCTCGGTCTTATCTAAGTCAATGAATACATTTCTTGCTTCTACACGTTGTACGATTCCGTTTATTACTTCATGTTCCTGTTCTTGGAATTTCTCGTATATGGAAGAGCGCTCTGCCTCCCTAATGCGTTGTACTACAACTTGTTTTGCATTCTGCGCAGCTATACGGCCAAAGTTTTTGGGTGTGACCTCTCTTTCGATAAAATCTCCTAATTTATAGTTTTTATCAATTTGTCTAGCGTCCTCTAGGCTAATTTCAAGGAATTCGTCTTCTAATTCATCTACTACCTTCCTTAGGCTAAATACCCTAACATTGCCGCTTTCTCTATCCATATCCACTCTTACATTTTGCGATGTTCCAAAATTTCTTTTATATGCAGAGACCAGCGCAGCCTCTATAGCTTCTAAGAGGATATTTATATTA
>JAAZLT010000117.1 GCA_012799205.1 Clostridiales bacterium | reverse complement strand
TTTTCAGATATGTTTATCTATAGCTTTAATAATATAGCTATAGCATTGATATCAATCATAGTTATAATATTTATAGGAGTTATATTTGATATTATTGGAATAGCTATTGCTACTGCGGATGAAATACCTTTTTTATCAATGGCTTCAAAGAAAGTCAAAGGGGCTGGACATGCATTGGTTTTAATACGAAATGCTGGTCAAGTTTCAAGCTTTTGTAATGATGTCATAGGAGATATTTGTGGGATTTTAAGTGGCTCAGCGGGCATAGCGCTTGTTACAAAACTATTATCAATGGGCAATAACCTTGAAAGTACCACTATAGGTCTACTAGTGAGTAGCCTGATAGCATCCATGACTGTTGGTGGGAAAGCATATGGTAAGACATTTGCTATAGCCAATAATCAAAAAATTGTGCTTATTATAGGCTATCTAATATCGATCTTTCATAGAAAAGGTAGCCCGGGAAGACCTAGAAAAAAGAATAAGAAAGAGTGAAAGCAGATTGAAAGACACTAACCTACTAGATATGATAAATTATCCATCAGACATAAAGAAATTTTCATTGACAGAGCTAAACCAACTGGCGGATGAAATTAGGCAATTTATTATAGATCATATATCTAATACCGGAGGGCATCTTGCTTCAAATTTAGGGGTAGTTGAGCTGACAATAGCACTCCACTGGACATTTAATAGTCCAATAGATAAGATAATTTGGGATGTAGGGCACCAATCTTATGTGCATAAAATTTTAACTGGGCGAAAAGACATATTCCCTACTATGCGTCAATTTGAAGGCATAAGTGGATTTCCTAGGATAGATGAAAGTGTTCATGATATATTTGGGACAGGGCACAGTAGCACTTCTATATCGGCTGCATTAGGCATTGCCCGGGCTAGAGACCTAAAAAATGAGGTATTCGATGTGATACCCATAATAGGCGACGGGGCACTTACAAGTGGCATGGCCTTCGAGGCTTTAAATGATGTTGGCAGTAGCAACACTAAAATTACAGTAATATTAAACGATAATGAGATGTCTATTTCAAAGAATGTAGGTGCAATGTCTAAACACCTTACAAATATACGCTCTAGCCGGCGCTATAAATGGCTTAAAAGAGGATTTGACACTATACTGAAAAAGACCCCTGTGATTGGCAACGTACTGGGACATGGTATGGAGCGGCTCAAAAATAGTCTTAAATACATAATAGTTCCAGGCATAATTTTTGAAGAAATGGGACTTACATATATAGGCCCAGTTGATGGCCATAATATTGGCCTCTTATTGGACACATTTAAGTCAGCATCCAAGATAGAGGGTCCAACTATTATACATATAATTACTACTAAGGGTAAGGGATATGAATATGCTGAAAGGACTCCAGAATCATATCATGGAATCTCCTCATTTAATATAAGAACTGGGATGCCTATAGAAAATGAAAACACAAGCTACTCAAATATATTTGGGACTAAACTTAGAGAGCTAGCAAGGGAAGACGATTCTATAGTTGCAATTTCGGCAGCTATGCCGGAGGGGACAGGTCTGTTAGAATTTCAGGAGGAATTTAAAGATAGATTCTTTGATGTAGGTATAGCGGAGCAACATGCTGTTACTATGGCAGCAGGACTTGCGATTAACGGAATAAAACCATATGTTGCTATTTATTCATCATTCCTGCAAAGAGCCTATGATCAGATAATACATGATGTGTGCATACAGAATCTCCCTGTAGTATTTTGTATTGACAGAGCGGGGTTGGTAGGCGAGGATGGAGAAACTCATCAAGGTGTCTTTGATTTAAGCTATCTAAGGCCTATGCCAAATATGACTATCATGTCGCCTAAAGACAGCCAGGAATTTAAATTGATGCTAGAGTATGCTAGAGAATATAATGGACCTATTGCCATACGCTACCCCAAAGGTTTCGAAAATAGCTTACCAGGAAATATTAAGATCGACCTTCCATATTGGGAATCTCTAGTTGAAGGACATGACCTAGTCATATTAGCAGTTGGCAGGATGGTAAAGACAGCTTTAGAAATTGAGAATTCATTATCGAACATGGGGCTGAATATAGGGATAGTAAATGCCAGGGTTATAAAACCCTTAGATGAAAGATTTCTGTTGGAAATATCAAAAAGATATAGGACCTGGGTTACTCTTGAAGATAATATGATTGCCGGAGGCTTTGGAAGCAGCATAAATGAATTCATTAGTGATAGGGGTATAGATATAAAGATAAAAAATTACGGCATACCTGATATATTTGTAACACACGGTGATATTGATATTCTCTATAAAGAACTAGGACTTGATGCTGCTAGTCTAACTAAAAATATAAAAAACATGATTAAATCGAAGTGAATTATTTATCAGATGGGAGAAGTGACAATGAAAAGACCTAAAAAGGAAAGACTTGATGTCTTACTTACAGAGAAGGGCTTCTTTCCCACTAGGCAAAAAGCACAAAGTGCTATTATGGCAGGGCTTATATATATTGACCAAAAAAGAATAGATAAGGCGGGTACAAAGGTTTACAAAGATGCCAATATTATAGTAAAGGGAGACCCTATTCCCTATGTCAGCCGGGGCGGATTAAAATTAGAAAAGGGTTTAGAAGAATTCGATATTCCAGTAAAGGATAGAGTTTTTTTAGATGTAGGTGCGTCTACTGGAGGCTTTACAGATTGTTTGCTACAAAATGGAGCTAGAAGGGTATATGCTATTGATGTAGGATATGGGCAACTAGATTGGGGGCTTAGAAATGATGAGAGGGTTATAGTGCTCGAGAGAACCAATATAAGGCATCTTGAACCTAAGGGCCTGCCGGAGTTAGCACATGGAGCTGTAATTGATGTATCATTTATATCATTGAGGCTAGCTATACCCAAGGTGGCTGCGCTAATAGCGGAGTCTGGGGATATAGTGGCATTGATAAAACCTCAATTTGAGGCAGGAATTAATAGGATAGGGAAAAAGGGTGTTGTTAGTAAACCGAAGGTGCACCAGGATATACTTATGGAAATACTTGAATTTATCGAAAGTAATGATAAGCTGTCTATCAAGGGTCTCACTTATTCACCTGTAAAGGGCCCTGAGGGTAATATAGAATTTTTAATACATATTATGAAGACCCCCTTCGAGATAAAGACATCTATGAACTATATAAAACAGATACCAAATGTTGTAGGGGCTGCTCATAAACACTTAGATAAATAGGGGGCGGAGAGTTATGCGGAATATAGGAATCATACCCAATCTGACCAAGGATGATGGTACACTGACAGAGTTAATAGTAAAAATGGCCAAAAATTATGGCATGGAATGCTATATAACATATGATATTTATGATAAAATAGGGGTAGGAACACCGCTTATAGATGATGAGTTTTATGAGATATGTGAGGCTATTATGATTATAGGGGGGGATGGAACCTTACTTAGAGCTTCCACTAAAGCATCTAAATATGATATTCCCGTTATAGGCATTAATATGGGTCGCTTAGGTTTTTTAACTGCTGTAGAGAGTTCTGAGATCGATATAGCACTTAAATGTCTTCGAGAAGATACATATAATTTGGAAAGCAGGATGATGTTAAGGGCTGAGGTTATACGGGATAATAGATCTCTCGGAGTAATGACTGCCCTAAATGACATTGCCATTACTAAGGGATCCTATGCAAGATTAATTCACTTATCTGCATATATAAATGGTGAATTTGTTAACTTCTATCCGGCCGATGGAATACTGGTTTCAAGCCCTACAGGATCTACAGCCTATTCTCTATCTGCTGGTGGCCCAATAGTCAACCCAAATATGTCATGTTTGCTTTTGACTCCTATATGTCCTCATATGCTCAATATCAGACCTATAATTACAAGCGCCGATGATGAGATAAAAGTAGTGATAGACGGTGACAATGATGGGGATATACTTTTGACATTAGATGGACAAGAGGGTACTAAACTATTAGAGGGAGATGAAATAATAGTAAAGAAAAATAAAAAATCTACTAAGTTAATTAGAATTGGTGAACCTGATTTCTTTGATGTTCTGCGCAATAAATTATCAGAGCGCAAACCCTAATATACAATGAGGAGGATGATGGATGAAAAGAAACCGGCATTCCCAAATACTGGACATAATTGAAGAGATGGATATTGAAACCCAAGAGCAATTGGCAAGAGAATTGAAAAAGAGAGATGTGGATGCAACTCAGGCTACTGTATCCAGGGATATTAAGGAACTAGGACTTGTCAAAGTACTTTCACCCTCCGGTATTTATAAATACGCAACTATAGCTAAGGATGAAAGTGGTATTTCAGACAGACTAATAAGGGTATTTTCTGAATCAGTTGTTTCAATTGAATCTACAAACAACTTGATAGTAATTAAGACTCTATCTGGTAGTGCTATGGCTGCTGCTAGTGGCATAGATGCGTTAAACTGGAGAGGGATTTTAGGATGTATTGCAGGCGATGATACTATATTAGTTATTGCCAAAGATGAAGAATTAGTCAATGATATTGTGAAAAAGTTTAGTAAACTAATGAAGTCTTAAGGGGGATAATCATGCTTAGCCATCTTTATATAGAAAATATAGCCCTTATAGATAAGCTGACAATAGACTTTCATAGTGGTTTGAATATAATAACAGGTGAAACAGGTACCGGGAAATCTATAGTAATTGACAGTATTAATCTGCTTCTAGGTGATAGAGCAGACCGTAGCCTCATTAGATCCGGAGAGGCTTCAGCATATATAGAGGGCATATTTAGCGTAGAAGATGTAGAGTATGTATCGGCATATATATCTAATTACAATATTAGTATAGAGGACAATCAGCTTATAGTTTCAAGAGAACTTTCTACTACGGGTAACAATATATGTCGTATAAATGGGAGGGCGGTCACTCTTTCTACATTAAAAGATGTTAGTAGACATCTCATAGACATTCATGGACAACATGAGCATCAATCTCTATTGACAGTAGAAGCTCATGGCAGACTCTTAGATAGTTTTGGTGGTAATTATATTGATACGCAAAAGCGTGAAGTAGCTGAACTATATAGACAATTAAAAGGCATTAAAAAAGAGATAGACAAGCTCGGCTATACAGATACTGAAGGGAAAGATCGCGAGGATTATATACAATATCAACTTTCAGAGATAGATAGTGCTAATTTAAAGCCTGATGAAGAGGCAAAATTGGCACAAGAGAGGATAGTGCTACAAAATTCAGAAAAAATAATTGAAACCATCAAAAATGTGTACGGGGTTTTATATGATGGTTTTTCTGGTATGCCATCGATATATGATAGCATAGGCAATATTTGTTCAGATTTGGATAATTTATCAAATCTAGATCAGAGTTTAGAGGGTATCTCTAAACGGTTTTATAATATTTTTTATGAACTAGATGACAGTTTAGAGCAACTAAGAGAATACATAGATATATTCTATTTTGACGAAAATAGACTTGATCAAATCCAAGAGAGATTGACTCTAATAAATGATCTAAAGCGAAAATATGGTTCTACATTGTCGGAAGTTATAGATTATGGCAAAAAGTTACATGAGGAATTAAAGAATATTAAAAATAATATCTTATTATTAGAAAATTTGCGTAAAGAGGAACAGTCTAAGACTAAAGAGCTGCTTAAAGCATGCAACATATTATCTAAAAGACGTAGGGAAATTGCCGATAAATTCGAATCACAATTATTAGAACAATTGGCTGACTTGGGTATGGAAAAGACAGATTTTATGATAAGCATTCAGGTGGATAAAGATAATCTATCTAGCAACGGCTTTGATGAGGTTGAATTCCTTATAACCCCAAACCCTGGAGAGCCTTTAAAACCACTTAATAAAATAGCATCTGGTGGGGAAATGTCACGTATAATGCTGGCGTTTAAGACAATTCTTGCTAGAATTGATGATATTCCAACACTTATATTCGATGAGATAGACACTGGGATAAGCGGTAGAATAGCTCAAATAGTAGCAGAAAAGATGGCTATTATTTCATCCACTCGGCAACTTATATGCGTGACACATCTGCCACAAATAGCAGCAATGGCTGATAGGCATTTTCTCATAGAAAAACACATAGAGGACAATAGAACGTATACTACCATGGATGTCTTATCAAATGAGCAGAGAAAGAAAGAGCTGGCAAACATGGTTGGTAGTACTAGCTTAAGCAAGACAGGACTTAATCATGCAGCAGAGCTTCTATACAATTCTGAAGCATATAAGTTAACACTAAAGTAACACCTCATATATAATAAAATCTTTTCAGATAGAAAATAAAGAAGGAAATTCACACCTTCTTTTTTCCTTATTTTAACGAGAGATATAAAGAATAAATAAGAATTTTTGAGGATAACTTAAATCTATTGAACACAGTCACATTATAGTAATAGTATATATAATTTTGCCAAAAATCGATGTAAAAACACAGTTGAGGTGATAAAAGTGCAGAAAAACTCTAGAAGACAGATGCTAGGTATATGTATAGTTATATTATTTTTGCTCATTAATTGTTCTCCAAATGTTCAAGAATTAAGGGGTACCCCCTCAGAAATCAAACTATTTGAAGGGGATATGAAGACGCTTAACTTTCGGCTGCCCTTTAGTGTCAAAGTGGAAAGTGATGAAATAGATGTATTAAAGATAAATGGAAATTCCCTATCCAATGATTATATATATAATATAGGTAGGCCCTTCCATATTGAGAGTGTTAGACGAGGTAATGTTTTCTTAAATTTTAGACTATTTGGATTTATACCACTTAAAGAATTAAAGATCAGTGTAAAACCCCAAAGAGAACTTTTATTAGGCGGAGATTCGGTAGGGGTGACGATTGATACTCAAGGGGCTTTAGTGGTTGGCATATCAGATGTTCTAGATGAGACGAATACCCTGCATTGTCCAGCAGCAGACGCTGGACTTAGACCAGGTGATATAATAGATAAAATTAATGGTGTGCAAATCAAGAATGCAGACCATCTTTCTATTTTGATAGAAAAGTTGGCTGATAAAGAGATAGAACTAGAGGTAAGAAGAGATGATCAAATATTGACATTGGGTATTATCCCCATAAAGACTGGAGATGACGATATATTTCGATTAGGTATATGGGTTAGGGACAGCACTGCAGGGGTTGGGACTTTGACCTTTGTAGATCCAAGGAATAAAATGTTTGGCGCTTTAGGACATCCTATAACAGATATAGATACTGGATCGCTTCTATCTGTAAAAGACGGTGAGATAATCCAGGCTAAAATAATTGATATTATTCAAGGAGAAAGAGGGAAACCCGGTGAAATTAAGGGTATATTTTCTGAAAACCAAAATACTATTGGTAGTATAATAAAGAATACGCAATTTGGTATATATGGTAAAATATATGACAATAGATTTGAAGATTGGGACGGTAGTACTATGCCCATATGTAGACAAGAAGATGTAAAGCTGGGACCTGCAAGTATATTATCTACAGTAAATCAGGGGCAGCCAGAGGAGTACTCTATAAATATAATAAAAACAAACAAGCAGAGTACACCGGGTGCTAAAGGAATGGTTATAGAGATAACGGATCCTAGACTTTTGATGCAAACTGGTGGAATTGTTCAGGGTATGAGCGGTAGCCCCATAATTCAAGAAGGAAAGATTGTCGGCGCAATAACCCATGTGTTTGTAAACAATCCTAGAAAGGGCTACGGTATATTCATCGAATGGATGCTAAATGAGGTGGATAAAATTGTAGAATAAGAGACAAATTGTTGTATTTATGCAGGACAATTTAAAAGTTTATCGAAAGAATTAATAGTATAAACTTTATATTCTTAAGTATTATGGATATTTGTTCTGTACTTAAAGGGGGGCTTGCGTTTGAAAGAAAAAATAAAGGTCATTATAGTTGATGATAACAAAAGTTTCAGGGAGGTATTAGGGGAAT
>JAAZLT010000116.1 GCA_012799205.1 Clostridiales bacterium | reverse complement strand
TATAGTAGTGATCTTGTTACTCCCCATGCAGACTCTTCACCGGTATTGAATGAATATATTTTACCATCTGGAGTAGTCAAAGCATTTTTAATGTCTGGACGCTCTTCCCATAGGGCCTTTATATTAGGTGCATACTCATCTACATAATCACCAATAGGTACAAGAGCCTCTATATTTTTCATAAGAGTATTTGTGCCTATGCCAATTATTATAGCATCTGGCAGACTCTTAGATGCAAAGGATAGGTTTACCTTCTCATCCCAACCAGAAGGTGCAATCTCTTGCCAAGTTATCTCTATGTTAGTCTCTTCTTCTAGTTCTTGTACAGGCACCTTTTCAGGATAGGCATTCTTACTAAGGCTATTTTGCCTTACCATTACTACAAAATTCTCTTTTTCCTTTACAATAGGTAGCCCTTCCTTATTTAGATTTCCATCTGATTCAGTGTCTGCTTTATCGCCTGAAGGTTCTTGAGTCTTGGAATCTTCAGTACCAGGCTCTTTATCACTGGTATCAGGCTGGCCTTTGCTACATCCCCCAAGGATGCCTATTAGTAATATGCTTACTAATAGGATTGATAAAATCTTTTTTGATTTCATAAACTATCTTCCTTTCTTTTATAATAAATTTGCCTAAGGCAAAAATTAACTTATCTATATAAAGATTAATAACTGATGATTTTTAGACTTAGCCCTTAATGGATCCTATCATTACTCCCTTGACAAAATACTTTTGGAGATAGGGATACATTACGAGAACCGGTAGAGTCGAGACAATTATCACAGCATATTTAACCGATTCAGCAATCCGCTGTGCATCCCCAATAGATTCCATATCTGTTACATCACTAACTAACATTTGGCTAGCAATTAATATATCCCTTAAAATCAGCTGTAATGGGTATAGCTTCTCATTGTTTAGATATATCAACGCATTAAAAAATGAGTTCCAATGGCCGACCGCATAGTATAGGGTTAGCACTGCTATGATAGATTTGGATAGGGGTAGTACAATTTTGAGAAAAAATATACCATTGCCACATCCATCTATAAAGGCGGCCTCCTGTAGTTCTATTGAAATCGTATTTTGAAAAAAGGATCTTGCAATAATTATATTATATACAGACACGGACCCCAACAAAATCATCACCAGTGGTGTATTTATTAGGCCTAGCCTATCTATTACCATGTAGGTGGGTATAAGTCCGCCACCAAAATACATAGTAAATACAAGAATTCCAGTTATTATGCCTCTACCCTTTAGATCCTGGCGAGAAATAGCGTAGCCAGAGAGGGTGGTGGCAATTACGCCGACCAGAGTACCTAAGACAGTATATACAATGGTATTATAATAGCCTGTCCATATTCGTCGGTCGTTAAAAACTCTTCGATAGCCATCGAAATTGAGAATCTTACCCTTGCCACCTATGGGATAAAGCAGTGCAGAGCCTTTATTTACCACATCAGGGTCGCTTAGGGAAGCAATTACCACAAAATAAAGTGGATATATTGATATTATTAAAATTAGTATGATCAAAGTATTGACCACTATATCAAATACATTATCTGTAGAAAATTTCGGACTTTTAGTAAATTCTTCCATATTTTTACTCACCTCTCTTACCATAAACTGTTATCCGATGATTTACGGGCAAAGTAATTGACTAACACTAAAAGTGTAAAGTTTATCACATTGTTAAAAAGGCCAATAGCGGTTGAATAGCTATATTGGGCATCAATAAGCCCTACTTTATACGTATATGTGGAAATAACTTCAGATGCATTTAGGTTTAGATCATTTTGCATCAATAACACTTTCTCAAAGCCTACATTCATTATTCTTCCCATTCTCATAATTAATAGTATAGTAGCTGTAGGTAGTATCTCTGGGATATCAATATGCCAGCAACGTCTTAGCTTAGAGGCACCATCGATAACTGCAGCTTCATGAAGCTCCGGGTTGACGCTTGTTAAAACGGCTATATATATAATAGAACTCCAACCGGTATTTTGCCATATACCCGACCATACATATATATGTTTAAAATAATTTTCTTCACCCATGAAGTACACAGGGCCTACATTAATAAATGATAATAGTTTATTGATAACCCCATTACTGGGAGAGAGAAAGAGTATTAGCATACCTACCATAACAACTGTAGAAATAAAATGTGGTGCATAGGTAGATGTTTGAGCGATTTTGCTCAGTCTTTTCATTGTACTGTAACTTAGTATCAACGCTAGTATTATTGGAATAGGAAAACCTGCAACTAGCTGATATAGATTTAAGACCAATGTATTTTTAAGCAATGTCCAGAACCTATAGGATTTGAAAAACGTTCTAAAATGTTTTAATCCTACCCATGAACTGCCCCATATACCTTTAATG
>JAAZLT010000115.1 GCA_012799205.1 Clostridiales bacterium | reverse complement strand
TTTCCTGTCTCAGGATCGATGCCCTTGAGTTTATTATGTAGATATTCTTTGCCCTCTTTCTCTGCCAATTGGTAGAGATATTTCCTATACTCTAGATCCTCAGTAGCATCCGTAAAATCCATTGGGTATACTATAGAATTTATATATAATCCTGATCCACCAACTAAAATGGGTAATTTCTTATTTCTATATATATTTTGAATTGCATCTTTGGCACCTTTCTGATATAGAGCAACATTAAAGCTTTCATCAGGCTCAACTATATCCATCATATGATGCGGTATACCACGCCGCTCTTGCATGGTTGGTTTGGCCGTTCCTATATTCATATATTTATATATTTGCATCGAATCAGCAGAGACAATTTCGCCATTGAGGCCCTTTGCCATCATTATAGAGAGATCTGTCTTGCCTATTGCAGTTGGGCCTACTATAACAATAAGATCAATCTTTTCCATCCTCTACTTCCCTTCTTTTATTGATTGTTAAATAACTCTTTTAAAATATTTTTCTAATTCGTAGCGAGTGAACTTTATCATAATCGGTCTGCCATGAGGACATGTAAATTGTTTTATATCGGAATCTCCCAGCTCTCTAAATAGCGCATCTATCTCTCTATCTGACAATGCATCATGTGCTTTAATAGCTCGCTTGCATGCACATGTAATAATATAGTCTTCATCAATTATATAGGGTCTGCGGGAGGTGTCCTCATCTAGACCACCCAATATGTCAAAAAACAGTTCTTTAACGTTTAACTTGCCCAAGATAGCAGGTACTCCCCTTATTATAAAGGTGTTACCTCCAAAATGGTCAATTTCAAAACCTAGCTTTGCAAATGCTTCTGTAGATGCCTCAAGACTAATTCTTTCATTATAGGTAACGTCTATGGTCAAAGGCGGGCTCATCATTTGAACAGCTATATCACTATCTAGCCTCCTTTGCTTAAACTTTTCATATAGGATTCTCTCATGTGCGGCATGCTGGTCTATTATATACAGTATTTCCCCTTGTTCTACCATTATGTAAGTCTTAAGAAATGTTCCAATAATTCTATAGGGAATTTGTCCATCCATATCATATACCGATAATTGAGATTCCATACCTTTATCGCCTCCATCTGGCTTGGCAGGTTTGGTTCTTTTATGGCTAGCCTCTTTGCTAGGAGACTTTACTCTATCAGGGTTTAAGTCCATGACTGGTCTAATACTTATAGGAGGTTTATCATCGACCGTTGTGGATAATATAACAGGATTATCCTCTTCCACCGTCTGAGCCTTGGCCCTTATTTCTGGTATATAGCTATCCCCTCCTAAGGACTTGGATATAGTATAATGTATCATATCATAAATGTATCTTTCATCTTTAAACCGTATTTCAGTTTTTGCGGGATGAATATTTACATCTATTTGATCCGTAGGAATAGATATATGCAGCACTATCAAGGGATAACTTTTAGTCGTAGTATAATTTTTATACGCATCCTCAAGGGCTCTAGTGAGCGGAATACTATTTTCTATATATCTATTATTCACAAAAAAGGACTGATGTGCCCTATTTTTTCGGGCTATAGATGGTTTGCCCAAAAATCCATGGATAATAATTTTAGATTCGGAAGATTTATGTTCTAATTTTATTAGATCCTTGGATATATCTGCACCATAAATAGACATAATAGTCGATAAAAGCCTTCCGTTTCCTGGGGAGTGGTATATAATCCTATCATTGTTTATATATTTAATAGATATATCAGGGTTGCCCATTATAAGTTTGCTCATAATATCACTTATTTTAGCTGACTCTGCCCTAGTAGATTTTAGAAACTTCAACCTAGCGGGAGTATTAAAGAATAAATTTCTCACTATAATAGTAGTACCCTCAGGACATCCTGTTTCAGTAATATCTATAAATTCGCCACCATGGTTTACTATGTGAGTGCCAGATAGATGATCTTTAGCTCTTGTAAACATCTCAAATTGGGTCACTGCAGCAATGCTGGCCAGTGCCTCACCCCTAAATCCTAGTGTATAAATTAAGTCCAGATCTTCAGCATTGGTTATTTTACTAGTTGCATGCCTCTGAAGGGCGGTTTCAGCATCATCAAAATTCATCCCTATACCATTATCCGTTACGCGTATAAATGATGTACCACCATCTTTAATCTCCACTGTAATGGCAGAGCTATCTGCATCCATGGAGTTTTCTACAAGCTCTTTAACTATTGAAGCAGGGTTTTCTATTATTTCTCCTGCAGCTATCTGGTTAATAGTAAATTCATCTAAAACTCGAACTTTTGCCAAGGGTTTCACCGCCTAATTCTTTTCGAAGTTTTTTAATAATTCCTCTAAAATATAAAATGCCTGTCTAGGACTTGTATTATCCAAATCAATCTCATTTAATATCTGCTCAACTTTAGATGGAGTGCTATTAAAGAGGGATATCTGTTGAGCTTCACTAGTTTGAGGTTCTATATTATGGGCATTTCCTCTCTCTAGTTCATCTAATATGTCCTTTGCCCTCTCCACCACAGGCATTGGTAGACCGGCTAATTGTGCTACCTGTATTCCAAAGCTTTTATCCGCTCTTCCTTTAACGACCTTTCGCAGAAATATAATATCGTCGCCAGATTCCTTTACAGAGATTTTATAGTTTCTGACGCCTTCAAATTCCCCTTCTAATTCTGTCAACTCATGGTAGTGTGTTGCAAACAAGGTCTTAGCGGCAATATTTTTATTATCGGAGATATATTCTATTACTGCCCAGGCAATGCTAAGTCCGTCAAATGTACTTGTACCTCTTCCAATCTCATCTAATATTAAGAGGCTTTTTGATGTTGCGTTATTTAATATATTGGCTACTTCGCTCATCTCTACCATAAAGGTACTTTGACCTACCGCTAGATCGTCTGAAGCCCCTACACGTGTAAAGATTCTATCTACTACACCAATTTGGGCCTTCTTTGCCGGTACAAAGCT
>JAAZLT010000114.1 GCA_012799205.1 Clostridiales bacterium | reverse complement strand
CATGCCATATACTCATTGTAAATAGCTTTCGCGGCATAAACTTGCAACTTATAGAGTACAGAGCGTAATATTTATGAATTACTAGGTGAATAACCGGGGAAATTACACACTATATTGGACTTGACTATTAGGTCCTATCTTTCATGATATATTAATACAGTATAGGTATATATAAGCTATAGATATAAGTCGCATCAGCAGAAAATAATTTAAAAATTTCAATGTAGTTTTCTATGTAATAATCAAGAGTATACAATACTAATTAGGGGGTCCATATGGAAAATAGAAGAGGTAGAATATCCTTTTTATTCATATTATTAATATTTGCAATATCAGTCATTGCATATATAGGCTATGAAAATGATATATTTACTAGAGAGCATATAGATATTGTGGTCTGCGAGGATAAAATAAGCTGGTCATTTCAAAATGATAGAGGACTTGATGGGGGACATTTTGAATTATATAAAGATGATCTCGAAATCTATAGGGGATATGATTTCGAATATGAAAATCCTTCTCTTATAGATACTGCCAGCCCGGAAACAATCGAAGATATAGAGGTTGATTATTATAGGGAAAAGATAGTATTAAATTGGAACGAGCCCCTAGATAGAGGCTCTGATAATACTTTCAAGGTCTATTTTGTAAATAAATATGGTCTTCGCACCTTGAAATCTCAGGCATATACATATAATTATATATCTGGTATAGATAAATATATTTTAAAAATTGCAGATAACCTATTTGAAACTATTGAGAATAAATTAGATATTGAAAATAGTGAGTTAGATCCCGGCATACATAAAATAAGTATACTAACCTATGATAGTGAGGGCAATGAAAGTGACCCTTTCGAAGAGGTGACTATTAGAAACATCGTCTTAGATCTTGAAGAAGATGATGATATATTTACTATAATAAATAGTGATACAGCTCAGGATTATACCTATATGGTTCATATAGACAATGAGATTATACCAGTTCAGGGAAGCAGTATTAGGCATATGGATATATTTAAGGACATCCCAGAATTTGAAGCGCCTATACTGAATAAGGGATTATTCGCAGATGATTTTGTAGAATTTTCTTGGGGGACCCCTAAAATTGAAAGAATCTCCTATAATTATTATATAGAGGGTATAGGTTCAAAGTATGGTAATCGTGTCTATTCCCCCGACTTTAGTAGGACCTCACGTATTTCAGGATATTATTACGATGTAAATCAGATAGAAGAATATGAAATCTCAAGGGATGATAGATGTATAGATCCATACGATAGATTCATCTTCTTAATCGATTTAGATTACGAGCAAAATAAGCTGGAGCTTGCAGAGGATGATGGGGCAGAGCTTGTAGGTATGTCTGGAATAGAGTTCTCAGGCAATTATAGGCCCTATTATATACATATAGCATTAATGGATAATTGCTCAAATTTATCCGAAACATTTACCTATGAACTATATCTGCCTAGTAAGGAAAAGCTAGAAATTGCCGAGACGTTTTTCAAACTCAGAGAGCCCATATATAATAAATATGATTTAGAGAAGAGACATGTTGCTATGTTGCCAATGAATATAATTAACTTCATAAAAGAACATAATTTAAAAATATACCTAAATGATGATGATTTGGGGTATATATACGATATAAAAACAGGTGAAAAAACAGACGCAAAGGCTATAGGAACTTATTATGGACATAATAATACAATACTTATTGATAGTAAGATGTACAATCAAATGGTTGTACTCCATGAGGTTGGGCACTCAATTGACTATGTTCTATCTAAAGGTAGCTGGCTCTCTACTAAAAGAGATTTCGTAAATATTTATCGTCAGGAGAAGGATAAGCTGTACAAAGATAGTGAGTACTATCGAAGAGAACCTCAGGAATATTTTGCGGAAGCCTTCTCAGATTATATTAAGGAGCCCTATAAAGTTAAGCATATAGCACCTTTAACCTATGAGTATATGCGCAATTTGATTGAAAGTATAGAATAAAAAATGAGGCCAAGTCTTATCCGGCCTCATTTTTCTATTATATCAGTTTATTATTTTATTATGTTAGAAATTACTTGCATTACAATTATAGGGGATAACAGCATAAATGTCATTCCTATAGATATAAGCGCCACCGTGAACCCTCTTTTGACTTCAGAATTTGCAATTTTCTCTCTCATGCTTTTTCCCCCTCTTCGATGTAGTAATTATAGTATATACTAAAAATCTTTCAAAAGATTTACACAGGCTTTATGATACTATTAAAGATTATTACATCTAGGGATTAGAAATTGGCTATATCGTAATATTTTTGTAAACAAATAATTAGAATAAGATATTTCGCTCTAAAATACCATCAATGAACGTTTATGGCTGTAAGGCCCTCTAAATGATCTATAAACTGCCTTGCAGTCCTGCCTGATGTTCCATTATATCGCATGCTCCAACTAAGGGCCGATTCTATCAAATAGTCCTCATCTACGGTAAGCCCCCTAGAGGCTGCAATATTTTTTACTATGGCTATATATTCTTTCTGAGATGGCGACATAAATGTAAGTGTTATGCCAAATCTATCAGATAGCGAGAGCTTTTCTTGTATGGCATCTGCCGGTGTGACCTCATCTCTATCGTCAAAGCTTTGCCTTATTAAATGTCTTCTATTAGATGTGGCATAGATCACTACATTTTTAGGCCTTTCCTTTAGACCACCCTCTAATAGCGCCTTTATATGCTTGTATTCAGATTCTGACTCTTCGAAGGATAGATCATCTATAAATATTATAAATTTAAGCCCCCTATTTTCTAGAATAGATAATATATCATAATATTCTTCTAGATTATCTTTTGGAACCTCCACAGCTCTAAGTCCTCTATTATAGTATCTATTTAATATGGCCTTTACCATGGAGGATTTACCGGTGCCCTTATCTCCATATAAAAGTGCATTATTGGCGCTATAGCCTGAAAGCAGAAGCTTTGTATTTTCTATAAGCCGTTTTTTTTGAATGTCATAGCCTACAAGATCTTCTAGTTCTATAGCGTCGATATTTTCTATACCTTCTAAATATCTCCTACCCTCTTTAGATACATTCCACCTAAATCCTCTATATACTCCAAACTGGCCGCAGCCATGGGTATTAAACTTCTCAGCAAGTTTTTCTATATCTAGGTTTAGAAAACTTTCTTTTTTAGTTTTCTTCTTAAATATAGGCTCTATGCTCTGTCCTAATTTATCTTCTATTTTCCTTATAATTAAATCCCAAGGGATTTTTATAATATGCTCTATTCTTTCTAAATCCTGCTTTGCGAGATTTACCATAGGCATAGGTATGTCCTGAAAATTTAGCCTTTCTGCTTTTAGGCTAAATTGGTTTTCATCCAGCTCCACAAGCTGTTTTATATAGTTTTGCCAGCTATGTATATCCCCGTCCCATTTGGCCTTTTCAATAAATGCATGGAAAAGAGAGTAATAATCATCTATAAGGCTATGACAATCCTCTTTCAGCATATTATTTAAAAGCCTTTCTAGTTTTATGAGAATACTATTACATCTTATATTGCGCCAAAGTATAAGGCTATCTATGCTCCTTAGTATCTTTTTCTCTATATTCATCTAGCTAACCCCCATTACCCTTTTCTTTATTCTATCTATTTCAATATATAGCCTGTCTAAATCTATTGTGCTAAGTTGTCTAGCTTCCATTAAAATCTTTCCATCTACAATTACAGTATCCACATCTTGGCCTTGTCCACTATATACTAAAAGAGAGTCTATATCATTTTTAGGCTTAAAATGCGGCTTATCCAGATCTATTAATATTATATCAGCCCTCTTTCCAGGCTCTAAGCTTCCAATCTCATCGCCCATAAAAAGGGCTCTAGCCCCATTTATGGTGGCCATATTAATTACATCTCTTGCTGATACGGCCGAAGCGTCCTCTGCCACTGCCTTACCCATTATGGCAGCTAGGTTCATCTCCTTAATAATGCTTAAATTATTATTGCTAGATGCCCCATCTGTCCCTAGGGATATATCTATGCCATTTCTTATAAGCTTAGCTGCAGGCATAAAGCCACTGGCAAGCTTTAGATTACTACTTGGACAGTGAGCCACCCTCACATCCCTTTGCCCCAATATCTGTATATCCTCTTCATTTAGATGTACGCAGTGGGCTGCTAGGGTCCTAATTTCAAAAAGCCCTATATCATCTAGATATTTTATAGGCGTCCTGCCATGTTTCTCTAGGCAGTCTAAAACTTCCTTTTTAGTTTCTGATATATGCATATGTATTGGCAGATTAAGCTCTCTTGCAAGGTCCATGCACTGGTTTAAAAAGTCCTCACAGCAAGTATATATTGCATGAGGACCAATCATAACCTTTATTCTGCCATCCGCCCCTCCATGCCATGCTTCATAGAGCTCTCTACTCTCTTTAAGCCTAATATCTGATAGCTTATCATAGCCTTGAAGCCCTCTGGCGAGCATAGCTCTCATACCCACTTTTTGTGCAGCCTTTGCAGTCTCATCCATAAACATATACATATCAGAAAATGTAGTCGTTCCGGACTGTATCATCTCTGCCATGGATAGCATGGAGAGGTAATATATATCCTCACTTTCTAGTCTGTCCTCTAATGGCCAGATTCTCTTTGTAAGCCAGTCCCAAAGGGGCATATCGTCTGCATATCCCCTAAACAGCGACATGGCTGAATGGGTATGGGTATTTATAAGCCCTGGCAGGGCAAGTTTTCCATGGCCGTTTAATATCTTTTCTGCCCTGTATCTACAACCTAAATCCTCCATACTTCCTATATCTATTATATCCTTGCCATCTACGGCTATAAAACCCGATTCAAATTCTCCATATTCATGGTCTATGGTAAGGATGTGTATATTTTCTATTAAAAGAGATATCTCTTTTATAGCCCTATCTTCCACAATGATCTACCCCTCTCTAAAACTGCTTGTAAGGCTATTCTAGCAGAAAATATCCCTATATACAATGACTACGAAATGAATCATTGCCCAAGAGCAGATAAGACCTTTTCATCATCTGTGCCCAGTATTATATCCATGACCTCTTCTATACATGTTACTGGCAATACCTCCAGCCGGTGCGCTTTAAACCCTTCTTGCCAATTATCTTTTGGAATTAGCACCCTTTCTATACCTGCCATCTCTGCAGCATGCAGCTTAGTAGGTATGCCCCCTACGGCCCTTATATCACCATGTATAGACACTTCTCCTGTGACGGCCAATTTATTGTCTATAGTGATATTTTTCATAGCAGAATATATGGCAATGACTATGCCAATCCCTGCAGATGGACCATCCACGGGAATGCCCCCAGGAAAATTAAGATGTATGTCAAAATCCTTTGGATCCATGCCTAAATGCTTTTTTATGACGGTGAGCACATTATCAACAGAGCCCCTAGCAGTAGACTTTCTCCTAGATCGTCTGGTGCTCTCCCCTATCTCCTCTTCATCCACTATACCGGTTATAGTAAGCGTGCCTCTACCTTTATTTGGCATGGCTACTGCCTCAATATCTATAACTGTGCCTAGGTTAGGTCCATATACTGCAAGGCCATTTATACCGCCTATCTTTGGGACATCTGATATCTTTCTTTCAGGCCTTAAATTATAATCTCCATAGTTTATGACCCATTCTATATCCCCTAGGCCTATCTCGAGCCTTCCCTCGGTTAAAGAGACTCCACTGGCAAGCTGCACCATATTTACAGCCTCTCTACCATTTGTTGCATAGCTGCATATAAGATCTGCTGCTTCTGGTTCTATGGTAAATCCGCTTTTTAGGGTGGCGTTTTTTACTATTATCATAATCTCATCTGGACTAAGGGGCCTAAAAAATATCTCTAAGCATCTAGATCTTATGGCAGGCGGAATCTCACTGGGGCTTCTAGTAGTAGCCCCTATAAGCCTAAAATCGGCCGGAAGTCCATTTTGAAATATCTCGTGTATATGCCTTGGTATATTGGTATCGTGAGAATTATAGTATGCGCTTTCTAAAAATACCTTTCTATCCTCTAGTATTTTTAGAAGTTTATTCATTTGAACGGGATGCAGCTCTCCTATCTCATCTAGAAATAATATGCCTCCGTGAGCCTTTGTAACGGCTCCTGGTTTTGGCTGGGGTATACCCGCCACGCCTAAAGGGCCTGCACCTTGATATATAGGATCATGGACGGATCCTATTAAAGGGTCTGCAATACTTCTTTCATCAAATCTCATAGATGTTGCATCCATCTCCATAAATTTGGCATCCCCTCTAAAGGGGGAAGTGGGAATCTTTCTAGCCTCTTCAAGCACCAATCTTGCAGCGCAGGTCTTGCCTACACCAGGTGGCCCATATATGATCACATGTTGAGGGTTTGGGCAACATAAAGCGGCCCTCAATGCCTTTATGCCCTCTTCCTGTCCTATTATCTCATCAAAGCTACCTGGCCTAGTCTTTTCAGATAGTGGCTCTGTAAGTCTTATCTCCCTTAGTCTCTCTAGCTTTCTAAGTTCTTTACTTGATTCTCTATCTACTGCTGATTTATTTACCTGTTGTCCCCTTAAAAGGTTTAAAAAATATAGTCCTATTACGACTGCAAAAAAGAACTGTACAAAGGCAAGTATAGTAGTCAATTCTATATTTCTCCTCCTTCATAAGCTATATAACATAAGCTTTATTCCTAAATCAATGTCCATGCATTCATTGATTATTATGTTAAATTTAAGCTTTTTTATCCTAGAGGAGAAAAAGGCAGAGGGACCAATTTATGGTCCCTCCTAAATGTATTATGATACTGATTCTTTCTTCTCTTTAGGTTTTCTAGAAGTTCTCTTACTCTTTCTACCATCTGTGAGTATCAATATGGGGTCAGAGTCATTTAAAACCGTATCCTTGGTCACTATACATTTTTCTACATCATCCCTAGAGGGTATGTCATACATTACATTGAGCATTATACTCTCTAGTATAGACCTTAAGCCCCTAGCCCCGGTTTTTCTTTCAATGGCTTTAGTGGCTATTATCTCAAGAGCCTCATCTTCAAACTCTAGTATAGCCCCATCCATCTTAAAGAGCTTTTTATACTGCTTTACAAGTGCATTTTTGGGCTGGGTTAGTATCTTTACAAGGGCATCCTCGTCTAATGTCCTAAGAGTTGCCATTATGGGAAGTCTTCCCACAAACTCTGGGATGAGCCCATAGGATAGTAAATCCTCTGGCAGTACATTAGTCAATACCTCATCCACATCAGCTTTTGAAGTGTTGACTATCTCTGCACCAAACCCCATGGATTTTTTACCTATCCTGTTTTGAATTATATCGGTCAATCCATCAAAGGCTCCACCGCATATGAACAAGATATTTGTAGTGTCTATCTGTATAAATTCTTGATGGGGATGCTTCCTGCCGCCTTGTGGGGGCACACTAGCTGTAGTCCCCTCCAATATTTTAAGTAGGGCCTGTTGTACACCCTCGCCAGATACATCCCTCGTGATAGATGGGTTATCCGTCTTTCGGGCTACCTTATCTATCTCATCTATATATACAATACCCATCTCAGCTCTTTCTATATCATAGTCTGCTGCCTGTATGAGCTTTAGGAGTATGTTTTCTACATCCTCGCCTACATAGCCCGCCTCTGTTAGTGATGTGGCATCGGCTATGGCAAATGGCACATTTAAAATCCTAGCTAAAGTCTGTGCAAGCAAAGTCTTACCAGATCCTGTGGGCCCTATCATTACAATATTACTCTTTTGAAGCTCCACATCATCTGTTCTAACCTCGCTATTTATTCTCTTATAGTGGTTATATACCGCAACGGAGAGTACCTTTTTGGCCATATCTTGCCCTATTACATAATCATCTAGGGTTTGACATACCTCATAGGGCTTTGGGATATCTTGCATATCTAAATCTGTGATATCCTCGAACTCCTCATCTATTATCTCCTGGCATAGATCTATGCACTCATCACATATATATACGCCAGGTCCTGCTACTAGTTTTCTCACTTGGTCCTGGTTCTTTCCGCAGAAAGAACATTTTATCTGTTTTCTATCATCATACCTACCCATTTTGTCACCTCACACCAACTCTATTTGCGAAAAGTTATCACTTCGTCAACTAAGCCATACTCCTTTGCATCTTCAGCTGACATGAAGAAATCTCTATCTGCATCCCTTTCAATTCGCTCAAGTGGTTGACCTGTGTTTTCGGCCAGTATATCATTTATCTTCCCCTTAAGCTTTAGAATCTGCTCTGCATGTATAGCTATATCTGAAGCTTGACCTCTTGCCCCACCCATGGGCTGGTGGATCATAATTTCACTATTTGGAAGAGCAAGTCTCTTCCCCTTTTCCCCTGCGGCAAGCAAAAATGCTCCCATTGATGCTGCCATACCGGTACATATTGTGGACACATCACATTTTATATATTTCATAGTGTCATATATTGCAAACCCTGCAGTTACAGAACCGCCTGGGCTATTTATATAGATTTGAATATCCTTATCTGGATCTTCCGCCTCTAAGAATAATAGTTGAGCCACAATGAGGTTTGCAAATTCATCATAAATCTGACCGCCTAAAAATATAATTCTCTCCTTAAGCAGACGTGAAAATATATCATACGACCGCTCTCCCCTACTTGTCTGTTCGACTACAATTGGCACTAAACTCATTACAACTCCTCCTTTTTGTATCTATCTCTTAATTAACTGTGCTCTCCTACCTTGCTACTATGCATCCTCTGCTGCATTTTCATCGGCATCATCTTTAGCATCTTCCATCGATTCTTCTATAGAGACATCTATATCATCTTTAGCATCCTCTGCTACTTCTTCTATTATAGCATTTTCCATTAGAAATTCTATGGTCTTTTGTGGCAATAGATGCTCTTTTAAGAAATCTGTGTTAAGACCAAAGTCTCTTTTCACATCTTCCACATCTCTATCATATTGCTCTGCCATGCTTTCAAACTCTTTTTCCACATCTTCATCTTCCACTACAATACCTTCCACCTCTGCTATCTTTTCGAGGACTAACCTTGTCTTTACAGTATTGTATGCCTCATCTTTAACATCTTCTCTTAGTTTATCTACAGTAATTCCAGAAAACTGGATATATTGTTCTAGGCTAAACCCTTGATATCGAAAAGTTTGATCTAACTCGTTAAACCTTGAATCTATTTCATTTTCCACCATTTCATCGGGGATATCTATATTTGCGTTTTCTGTCACCTTGGCAACTAAATCATTATTCATTTGAGATTTTGCACTATCCTTAGCTGCCTTCTCTAGTTTTTCTCTTACATTAGCCTTATACTCATCTAATGTGTCAAATTCGCTTATATCCTTTGCAAATTCGTCATCTAGCTTAGGTAGCTCCTTTGCCTTTATATCATGTATGACTACACTAAATATAGCCTCTTTGCCCTGAAGGGATTCGTCTTGATAGTCTTCTGGGAAAGTAACCTCAAGATCTTTGCCATCACCTACCTGCATGCCTATAAGTTGTTCTTCAAATCCGGGTATAAATGTCCCTGAACCTATCTCTAAAGATGCATTTTCATTACTTCCACCTTCAAACTCCTCGCCATCTATTGTACCCGTATAATCGAGAGTTACTCTATGTCCTTGCTCTATAGTCCCTTCTTCTAGACTTTCCCATCTGGCATTTTGCTCCCTTGCCTCCTGAAGCCTTGCCTCTACATCCTCATCTGTAACAGTATTCTCTACCTTCTGTACTTGTATACCCTTATAATCTCCAAGTTCCACCTCAGGCTTTACTACCACTTCCGCCGTATATATAAAGTCCTTGCCACTTTCTATTTGAACTATGTCAATTTCTGGTTGGGCAACAGGTTCTATGGCCGTCTCTTTAACTGCCTCATCATAGGATGAGGGAATTAGTTCACTTGCTGCATCTTCGAAAAATATCTCTTTCCCATAGAATCGCTCTATTATCTGTCTGGGTGCTCTACCCTTTCTGAAGCCTTGAATCATTATATGCTTGCGATTCTTAAGATAGGCATTTTGAATAGATTTTTCAAACTCATCAGCCCCAACTTCTATTGTAAGTTTGACTAAATTTTTTTCTACTTTTTCGGCTGTTGCTTTCACTATTGTTCCTCCTTTAGTATTGTATAGCATGCCTATAGTTTATATAACCATAATGATAGGCAACTAACACATTTAAAAATTTCTATGTAAATATTCTTTAAGTGCGACTTTAACTACTATATTATAGCATAATAAAGCATTATGTCTAGTAAATTCGAAAGTTTTCTAAAATTATGTCCTGTGGTATAATATGTGAAAAGATAATTTTAGGAAGGAGAATTTTCATGGCTAAACTATTAAGGGATAAAAATATTCTCATAATGGGAATATCAAATAAATGGAGCATAGCTTGGGCTATAGCAAAGGCGTGCTACGAGGCTGGGGCAAAGCTTTTTCTATCTTGCGTAGACGAAAAGACTAAGCTCTCTGTAGAAAAGCTTTGCGAGGATATGATAGGTGTAGAGCTTCTTATATGTGATGTATCTGAAGACGAGCAGATAGAGGCCATGTTTGATGACATAAATAAATCTACAGATAAACTACATGGAGTGGTACATAGCCTTGCCTTTGCCAAGAGAGAGGAGCTAGAGGGCAAATACTATGATACATCTAGGGATGGATATCTTTTGGCGCAGGAGATAAGCTCCTATTCTTTGGTGGCTGTAAGTAGGTATGCAAGACCACTTATGCAAAGATGTGGCGGCAGTATACTTACGCTTACCTATCTTGGGGGAGAGAGAGCCGTTCCAAACTATAATGTAATGGGGGTTTCTAAGGCAGCTCTTGAATCTTCAGTGAAGTATTTAGCAGCCGACCTTGGCGAATATGGTATCCGTGTAAATGCAATATCAGCCCCACCTATAAAGACAGTTTCAGCCAGGGGCGTAAGTGGATTTACAGATATGTTAAAGGGATACGATGAAAGAGTTCCACTAAAGGGGATCATAGGCCAAGAAGAGGTGGCAGATACTGCAGTGTTTCTTATAAGTAATATGGCCAGAGGCATCACGGGCGAAAACATACATGTGGACGGCGGATATCATATACTGGGTATATGATAGGGATGTATATAAAATATTAATACGGTTATAATAGATATATGGGATATACTGATTCTACTTGCGATACTAAAGCGCAGACCTTAGGGCCTGCGCTTTAGTATTATCTTTTATATTCTTCGTATAGTTTAGGTTCTAGTTTTTTTACTATCTCTTCTAACTCTGAATCAGCTATCATGGTAGTTCTACCATTTGAATATTCCTTATCTATAATTTCCTTTATAGCAATTACAAGCTTATCTTGCTTATCTATCTGCTTATCTTTATCTTTTATACCGAAATAACTATTTATCCAATGGGCAATACCTGCAAGGCCTGAATTTTGGCCTACCGCCACCTCAGGTGATCTTCTAAGTAGCCTTTTTGTATCAAATATATTATAGATCTCCTCATCCTTTAAAAGGCCATCTGCATGTATTCCTGCCCTAGTTATATTAAAGTTTCTACCTACAAAGGGGGTGTTATCTGGAATATTATAACCTATCTCATCTTTAAAATATTCTGCTATATCTGTTATTACTGTAAGATCCATTCCAGCCGTATCGCCCCTTAGGGCCACATATTCCATTACCATACCCTCTAGTGGGCAGTTACCTGTCCTCTCACCGATTCCAAGTAGCGAAGTATTGACAGCAGATGCTCCATATAGCCAAGCAGTAGCCGAGTTTGTCACTACTTTATAAAAGTCGTTATGACCGTGCCACTCTATCAACTCACTTGGAAAGCCGGCGTGGTGTCTTAAGCCATATATTATACCTGGCACACTTCGTGGAAGGGCTACACCTGGGTAGGAAATTCCATACCCTAGGGTATCACATGCCCTTATTTTTATTGGCATACCCGTCTCTTCCATAAGTTTTCTGAGTTCTATGGCAAAGGGTACTACAAATCCATAAAAATCTGCCCTGGTTATATCTTCAAAATGACATCTTGGTGATATGCCATATTCGAGGGCACTTTTAACAACGCCTAGGTATTGATCCATAGCTTCCTTACGGGTCATCTTAAGTTTTTTAAATATGTGATAATCAGAACTACTCACAAGTATACCCGTCTCTCTAAGCCCCATGTTCTTTACTAGCTGAAAATCCTTTTCCGTAGCTCTTATCCAACCTGTTACCTCAGGGAATTCATATCCTCTATCCAAACATTGCCTTACAGCCTCTTTGTCCTTATCTGTATATAGAAAAAATTCGCTCTGCCTGATTATACCATTAGGACCAGATAGGCGATGGAGCATGTCATAGAGATCCACTATCTGCTTAACTGTAAAAGGAGCAATAGATTGTTGGCCATCTCTAAAGGTGGTATCAGTTATCCAGATTTCATCAGGGACATGCATGGGGACATGTCTGTGGTTAAAAGAAATCCTTGGCACTACCTTATAGGGAAACAATTCTCTATAGAGATTGGGCTCTTCTACATCCTGCAATGAATACTTGTATGCATATTGTTCTAAAGTATTTGAACGTTTACTAAACTCTAACATCTAAATGACCTCCTCAATGTCATAGATAGATTCTATGCAATCAATTGATTGTGTATGATTGTATACAATAATACATTGAGTGTCAATAGCTTTTTACAACTTTTTTATATAAACCCCTATTATAACTTAAAAAACTGTGTGCCATCTAGAGATTTAGCCTTATAATCAAATAGTACAATTGTCCTTTTTATCTCCCCTGATATTGGGTCATGTTTAAATACCTCAGTATGAACAGCCCTTGTAAGTTGGCGCTTCGTATATCCCTTATACTCTGGCAGATATTTATTGATATTCTCCTCACTGTCTAGAAACTCACTTAAAAATCTATTCCCCATCTCCTTTGGCTCTATACACTTTGGATATCTAGAGGGCTTTTGCCATAGGCAATAATCTAATCTAAGCACTTCCTTAAATACATCGATAGGTATTCTATCTATATTTTTTACATATTCAAATATTATTTCAAAAAGAGTAGTAAGCGAATGAGAGACATCAAATAGCCCCTTTTCCCTCCAGAAAGCAGCAAAATCTTCTAAAAGCAAAAAGGCACTCTTTCCAAAATAAGGTAGCAAAAATCTAATTGAATGGACAAATCTATTGGAATTAGAATATTTGCCTAAAAGATCCTCTATATCTTTAAGTTTTACAATCTCCCCATAGTCTATATAATCATTTTTGAGCACCTCATAGGGCGAGTAATCTGTATATATATAGCCATGTTTCTCCTCTTCCAGCCTAAGTCCTGAACCCTTTAATAGCTTTAAAAACCCAAGCTGCAAATTATCAGCTCCCATTTTATACACATCATCAAAAGACTTTCTAAATGATTCATACCCTTCATACGGAAGCCCTGCTATTAGATCTAAATGTATATGCACATTTCTAGGCTCTCTAACCCTTTTCACTACATTGGCAATTGTCTCAAGGTTAGTCTTTCTATCTACAGCATGCAATGTAGCCTCATTTGTAGACTGTATCCCTATTTCAAGTTGAAAGAGATCTAATGGCGCACTATTTAAAAGATCGATTATCTCATCGTCTATAATATGGGCAGCTATTTCAAAATGAAAGTTAGTTTTGCCACCGCGGCTTAGTATATGCCTTATTATATCTTTAGCCCTCTCTAGATTACAATTAAATGTCCTATCTACAAGCTTTACCTGATTTACTCCTTTATCTATAAAAAGATCTATCTCTTTAAATACTCTGTCTAAAGAAAAGAATCGGACCCCTTTTATAGTGGATGATAAGCAGTATTTACAGTTAAAGGGACACCCACGAGATGTTTCGTAATATATTACCTTATTTTCAAGTCCAGATAATTCCTCATCATAGGGAAAGGGAATTGTATCTAGATCTTTTATAAGCTCTCTTGGCCCATTTTGAACAATATCTCTATTCTTTCTATATATAAGGCCAGAAATCTTAGATAGATCCTTCTCTTTGTCAAGCGCCTCTACAAGCTTTAAAAATGTTACCTCCCCCTCCCCATATACTATATAGTCTATTTGAGGGTTTTCTTTCATGACAGCTTCCCCGTCATAGGATACCTCTGGTCCCCCAAGGATTATCTTGCTATCAGGCAAGACCTTTTTAAGTGACCTGGCTAGCATTAAAGTCTCCTCTATGTTCCATATATAGCATGAGAGTCCAATTATTTGGGGCTTTTCTAGATATATACTACTTAAAATATACTCTATCTGATCATTTATAGTAAATTCTCTTATCTTTATCTTTGGTCTATAATCAGAATAGTAGCTAATATAAGAGCTTAAATATCTTATGGCTAGGTTTGAATGTATGAACTTAGCATTTAAACATGTAAGAAAGATATTCATTTATCCTCACCAGCCGGAAATACTTTGATCAGTAGCCTCACCATAAAATAAAATACAAGTAGCACTGAAAATACGGTGCTCATACCAATACTCATAAGTTTTATTGTGTCTAGCATCAGTCTATTCACTAATTAATCCCCCTCTTTAAATCAAATAATATTCTTTAATACTGCATGATTTCTCAGTTTTAAATCAAATATATACCCTATTCTAACTATGATAACAAAGATAATAGGATTGCCCCTGCTATTATAGATCCTATTTGTCCTGCTACATTAGCGCCCACAGCCTGCATGAGTATAAAGTTTTGTGGGTCTTCCTTATGAGCCATTCTCTGCACTATTCTAGCAGACATAGGAAAGGCGGATATTCCTGCTGCCCCTATCATAGGATTTATTTTATTCTTTAAAAATAGGTTTACAAACTTGGCAAATAATACGCCTCCTGCAGTGTCAAACACAAATGCCAATAGCCCTATGCCCATTATAAGCAAAGTAGTAGGAGCTAAAAATGCCTCTGCCGTCATAGTAGAGCCTATGGTAATCCCTAGAAAAAGAGTTGTCAAGTTCGCAAGTTCCTTTTGTGCCGACTCAGATAGCCTAGAGAGCACACCGCATTCTCTAATTAAATTGCCAAACATAAGCGCACCTATAAGTCCCACACTTATGGGAGCAATAATACCTGCTATTATTGTAATTAAGATTGGAAATGCAATGAGCACCTTTTTAGACACCTGCTTTTTATAATCTGCCTGCATTCTTATCTTGCGTTCCTTTTTAGTTGTAAGCATCCTTATGACGGGTGGCTGAATAAATGGAACCAGCGCCATATAGGAGTAGGCCGCTACAGATATAGGTGCAAAATAATCCTTTGCAAATCTATTGGCCACATATATAGATGTTGGTCCATCTGCCGCACCTATTATACCTATGGCTGCAGATTCTTGCAGGGAAAATTTGCCGGTGGATGCTGCTAAAAACATGGCCGCAAATATTCCAAACTGGGCAGCAGCACCAAAAAACAGCATTACGGGCTGCTTTAAAAGTGGGCTAAAGTCTATCATGGCCCCTACTGCAATAAATATAAATATAGGAAAGAGTTCTGTCTTTATACCTGTCTCATAGAGTATGGTTAGAAAACCCCCATTACCTATGGCCGAAGACATCGGTATATTTGTAAGTATAGCTCCAAAGCCTATGGGCAAAAGTAGCATAGGTTCGTATTCTTTTTTGATGGCTATATAGATGAGAAATACCCCTATAAGTATCATCACAATCTCCTGCCAGGTTATAGCCATTATTCCCTCCAATAGTATGTCCATTTCTTACCTCCAAAATTTATTATATATATTAAAATAAAAAACCTTTACTTAGCGTATATATACACTAAGTAAAGGTCTTATCCGCAGCATTGTATCTGCCCTGCAACCGAGCGCATTGGCGCTGTCCTGACGATTACAGGAATAGTCTTTTGACTAGGGATTACTCCCCTTCACATTCATGATGTCAATGATAGTATTTAATTTATAGATTGTCAAGGAAATTTTTCTACTGGTTGCCATATGGGCGAAGCCTAAGTAGATTAGGCTATAACTGTATAAAGATTAATCTAGAAAAAACTCTATATATATTGGACAGTGATCAGATGCATCAAGCACATCTTGGGTAGTAATAGTGTTATAACTTTCTATTGTAACTCCTTTTCCCAGAGTAAATATATGATCTATTGCATCTTCGTGTGTTCCCACTGGCTTTGGCCCATCCACGAAAAGCCCCTTATCTTCGTCTAAAATAGGATATTTATGATGACTGTTTACATCTGTCCTGCTTTTAGAGGCGCTATCCCAGGCATTATAAAATCCAAAGTCAAATAAATTCTGTATAGGGGGCTCAGATATTTTACAGTTTAAATCTCCCATTACAAAAACTGGAACTGGATATTTTGCACGGATATCCTCCACGCATTCTATAAGCTCCTTACTATTGACTATTCTGGTCTCCCTACCTATTTCATCGGATGTCCAATAAAAATGGGTATTCATTACTACAAAACGTTCTTTGTTTAATAGGCCCTCAAATACTACCCAGGTAATGCTCTTAGATCCCATATCGTTGGCTCCACTATATCTGTGAAATCCGCAGTCTTGCACCATCCATCTTTCATGGTTGTACAATAAAGGGGTAAAATTGTCTTCACCATCTTCTATATGTACATCCACTTCCTTATAATCTGGGCTTAGTAGCTTGAAGATATTAGATTCTTCATTGCGAATTATTTTATTGACCTCTTGAAGCCCTATCACATCTGGTTGGATAGTAAAAAAGGTATTTGCCAAGTTCTTCATTCTGTTGAAGGTTTGAGAATTTCCCCAGATATTGCTAGTTAAGATTCGTATTGCGCAGTCCGCATTTTTACATTCAGCATTCGACATATGTACTCCTCCTACACCTGTTTATATTAATTATGATTATACAAGTAGCAAAGCCCAATATAATAACCCATCTACCTTATATAGACTATGCTTTAGTTTAGAGGATATCATATTTTATATTAAAATGATATAATCATATTGCCCTAATAGGACGATAAAGCATTAGATTGGATCCCTTTTATTTTTTACAAAGGAAAACGTCTCCTCAAAGAGTATCATATGAGCAGCATATATCTCATCCGGTGTATGCCTATTATCTTCTGCTAATCCCTGGTTTGATTCAAAAGTTATACATACCTCTCCATTCACATGCGAGCATGCAGAAGTCAGATTAAATGATACTGGAGGATATTCACCTCGGTCGGTTGGAACATCAATTATCCTAAACATATCTATATATCCCTTTTTATCTGCTGCTTTTTTAATGTTAGTAGAAAGATCATAGACTATATTGTTCATATATACTGGCACATATCTAGGTTGTAAGAGACAAGGGCTAGTATTGCTACCACCATGCAGAAGGATTGTGATATCAGGAACCCATTCATCACAGACATCAAAAAGTGCCCTAGTTTCTTTTGCCATTGGTGCAAAAAAATTATCATGCATGAAGTTAATACCATCATCATTAAAATAGCTTCCAAGAAAATCTACATGACCCAAAATTGGATGAATAGCCTTGCAATCCGGCCAATCACATAGGCTACCATCTTTCCATGTTCCCTGGAAATAATGACGTGCTGTTTTCAAATCTTTACCCACAAATGAATCGAATGGTACTCTAGCCCTTCCATCAGGGTTTAGACATGGAATTAAAATGAGATTTATATCCCGTGTTGCATCTAGCAATTCGTGATTTGGGATACCTGCTAGATCCACTTCTGTCTCCATTAGGCTAATAAGATTTAAAATTCCCACTATTCCTTCCATTTCACCACCGTGAATGGCCCCAACTAATAAAACTGTTGGCACATAATTTTCACCAGATTTATCTGCATATCGCTTTGGATCTTTTGCGCCTGTTGCAGAGCTATAGTTTGCCATTCTATTAATATTATTCTTTTTCCCATACTCTACTAGGTATACATCGCGTCCTCCCGCAGAATGACAAAGAAGGTTCGCTCTTCCCTTTGCCACTGAACCGACTATACTTTCGATGTCATTTAAACTATTCTTCCAATATATTGGCATTGTCATATTAACACCACCCCTTTCTTTTGCTATATCTACTCCCACAACTAAAGTTTTTTCGGTTATTGACATTATCTTTTCATTCTGTGTATAATTCATTTGAGGTACCTCCGTTTGATATTATTAATTAGGGATAAGTATTGCAATACTTTATACCCCGTATTGTATCAAGAGGTCTTTTTTTCAAAATTCAAATTAAATCATTACAGGAATGCTTTCTTTATCCCTTTACAGCACCTATCATTACACCCTCTACAAAATAACGCTGTAAGAATGGATAAGATATTAATATAGGAACTGTGCCTATTACAATAATAGCATATTTAATAGTTTCAGCGAATCGATCGAGCCTACCATCATGAGTTACATCTTTAGTTGTAACATTCATATCATTTTCAATTAAAATAGCACGTATTATAGCCTGTATTGGTAATTTTTTATTGTCCTTTAAATACAAAAGGGCATTAAACCATGCATTCCAATGTCCAACACTATAATATAAGGTTATTACTGCAAGGGTAGGTATAATTAGCGGTATTATAATTCTAAATAAAATTGTAATTTGATGAGCTCCATCTATATATGCGGCTTCACTTAAACTGTCCGGAATTCCCTCTATAGCAGTTTTTACTATAATAGAATTATAGACACTTATGGCACCTGGGAGTATAAGAGCCCATAGTGAGTTATATAAACCTAGCGAACGAATATTCAGAAAATTTGGAATCATGCCCCCATTAAAAAACATAGTAAACATTATAAATGCCAGTATGAAATCCTTATATAGTACATCTTTGGATGCCATCACATATGCGCATATAATAGTTAATATCATATTGATTGGTACCCCGAACACCAGCACAAATAATGTATTTTTATATCCGGAAGGAACCATTGGATATGAAAAAGTCATTTTATAGGCCCCCAGTGTTGGATTTAAAGGTACAAATAAAAGACCTCTATGAGTCAGAAGTTCGGCCGTTCCACTGAAGGAAGCGCATATTACATAATAAAACGGATAGATTGTTATAAGTATGACTAGAATCATAAATATAAAATTAAATGCGTCAAATACTTTCTCTCCAATATTGCTTTTAGTCATTATGATTCCTCCTTAAAACATGGATATATCTGAAACTTTTTTTGAAATGTAATTTGTAGATACTAAAAATATAACATTTATAATAGAATTAAATAATCCCACCGCGGTTGAAAAACTCATCTCTCCATTTATCATACCTCTTCTATATACATAGGTTGATATAACATCTGAAGTTGAGTAGGTAGCAGAATTATAAAGCAGCAATACTTTTTGAGCCCCTACATTTAATACTCCACCCATTCTAAGTATAAATAGCATTATAATGGTTGTGGCAATACCAGGTATAGAGACATGCCTTACTTGTGCCCACCGGCCGGCGCCGTCAATTCTAGCTGCCTCATAGAGCTCCTGATCTACCCCAGCTAATGCGGCGAGATATATAATTGAATTCCAACCGAATTCTTGCCAGACACCGGAAGCTACATATACAGTCCGGAATTTTTTAGCATCTTGCAATATTTGTGTCCGTTCTCCGCCTAGCAAAACTGCAATATCATTGAATAATCCGTTTGTCATGGAAAATTGTTTAATCATACTACAGACAACAACTAAAGATATAAAATGCGGTAGATATGAACTTGTCTGTATCAGCTTCTTAAACCTAATACTCCTAAGCTCATCGAGCATGAGTGCAAAAATTATTGGGATTGGAAATCCCCATAAAATCGAATACAAACTGATTAAAAACGTATTCTTAATTAATCGACCAAAATGATAGTCACCAAAGAATCTTTGGAAGTTTTCAAATCCAGCCCAAGGACTTCCCGTGATCCCTTTTGCAGCAGAGAAGTGCTTAAATGCAATTATCACTCCATACATGGGCTTATAACAAAATAGAATAAAATAAATAGCAACAGGTATAAACAAAAGGTATAGATATTTGTTGCGCATAAAATCCCTTTTCATCCTATAAGAAAGTGACTGGGATTGGATGGCCTGTCTATTAGTGCTCAAAGTTTTCATTATCTCACCCCTAAGTATTCCCTAGAAACAAATTTCAATATGATGAGAGGGCCCTTTGGCCGCTCTCATCATAATTAAACTATCAAAAAATTTTTAACGGCTATTGTATCTATCTAACTGCTCTTGTTTTATCTCTAGTAGTCTTTCCAAATTCATATCTTCTAAAGTTTTTTCATATTCGTCATAATTGTCTAGGCTCTGTGTCCCTGTAATAAATCCTACATACATCTCTTCTACATAAGCATCTATTGTTGCTTGTATATCTGCAGTCTCTCTACCTTCCGCTTCTGTAGCACTTATTGGAGGCATTCTATAATTTACAGCCTCTTCAGTATTTGCAGTACATACATCCGTTACCTGATTTGCAAAATCTAGGTTTCTTTGTCTATTAAACTCAAGGTCCATAAAGGATATTCCATTTGCAGTCATAGATGTATATCGTTTGGCAGCTTCGGAAACCCCCTCTGCAGCTTCTGTAATAACTGGTAGAAGAGTTGGTACTCCATCTACAAATTCAAATGATTCTCCTTCTTTACCAAAGTTCCAAGTTATAATACCCTCATCTGTATATCCATAATCAAGAAAACGCATAGCAAGCTCTACATCTTCACAAGCTGAAGTTATAACAGCACCATTCCCAGTCCATATCGCTTCTCCTTGAACATGTTTAATTGGGGCTCCCTCAGTGGGGACAGGATATGGAATAGGTTCATAATCCCAAGAGCCGTCTCTTTCAACAACTTGATCGTATACATACCCAAATGTAACTGTACCAGTGGTTGCAATTCCAATCTTTGAGGCTACAAAAGTCTCAGAAAAACTAGCAGTATCAGCTGTTACAAAATCTGGGTCAATAAGACCATCTTTATAGAATTCGTTAGCCATCTTTAAGAAGTTATAATAACCTTCGCCAGAAAAAGAGTCACTAACTTTTCCGTTATCAATATAATAATTATCAAAACTAATATCAAAAGCATTGGCAAATAAAAGCTTTAATCTAAGCATGGCATTTGTAGCAAATACTATATCACATTCATCTTTCATGGCATAGAAAACATCTTTCCACTCATCGATGGTCACAGGCTTGTCAAGCCCAGTTTTACTCAATACATCTGTATTAATTACATTTCCAACGTATGACCCTTGCCACACAACATCATCACGAAGGAATGGGAAATTATACAAATGTCCACTGTCTGATTTAACAGCTCTCATTACATCTGGATTGGCTTCTAGATAAGAATAAAGTGCGGGGGCAAATTGCGGCATTTCATCATCTAATGTAATTACATGCCCTTCCTCTATTAATGTCTCTATTCTTGAAGGCAGGCCACCTCTGTAAATTATATCTGGTAAATCACCTGAAGCTAACAAAAGATTGTATGCCTGCTCAGCATCTTCACCAGCTGCTGGTCTTTCCCAGATAATATCTACCCCTGTGAATTCTGATAAATATTGATGATATGGTGATTCTTCCTCTGAGGTGTAGTCACTATGATATCCTAGTTGGCTAGTCCAAAGCCTTAGACTTGCACCTTCTTTTTCAATTGGGTAGCCTGCAAAATCTTCACCTACAGGATCATCACCCTTTTTATCATCACTCTTTTCAGTCTCCTGTTTTCCGTTCTCATCAGATTTTGATGAGTCCTTTGATGGATCCTTTGTACAGCTACTAAATAATGACAGCATAAGTACTATTGCTATAAGCAGTGCAAAGATACGTTTAGACTTAAACATTTATCTCTCCCCTTTTATAAATTTTATCTAATCACTCTAAAACTTTTCCATGATTAGTATAGTTAACAAAATTGTAACTCCAATTTATGCTCAAATCTATTCCTATTTCTTAGAATTGGATAATAAAATATATTAATTTGATGTTCATTTCTATGAATGTGCTTTACAATTTTGTAAATCTGGATGAAATCTGCTATCTTAGCTAGTAATAATATAGTATAATATCATAAGAAGAGGTGAACAATTTGAAAAGAAAAATGTATTGGAAAATGGTTCTTTCATTTATATTTATTCTGTGCTTTTCAATATCATCTAGTCTTTTTATATATTTTTATACTCATAAGATGTTGGAGGAAGAAATTCGTATGTCAAATTCTTCATCATTACAGCAGCTTAGTCTGCAATTTGATTCACATGTGAAAAATGCAAATACATCCTTCTACCGTCTAGATCTTGATGCTAATATATCAAGATATCTGCTACAAGATTCTAGAGGGGCTCTGAGTATGGAAGCAAGTTATAAGACTCATCAAATACTCCGGACCATGAAATCTGCAAATTTTAGCGATTTTCTTCTCTATTATACTAATTCAGATAGGGTAGTCTCATCTGTGAATGCATCTTTGAACATGGAAATGTACTATAACGTTTATTATAGGGCAAATAATTTAACCTTCTCAAAATTTCGAAACTGTTTCGACGGCCTAAATATATCCACAGTGAAATCTATAGGGGGAATATACGATATTGCCATATTCCATTCTCTACCTTCTAATAATCTAAAAAACCCTAATGCTGTGGCTATGTATAAACCTAATAGATCTTCTATTCTCGAAATGCTAAATAGTGCCCAATATTCTAGTGATTCTCT
>JAAZLT010000113.1 GCA_012799205.1 Clostridiales bacterium | reverse complement strand
CATAAGCTCGGCTAATGTCTTCGCATCAAGAGAGTCTATAAAATCTTTCATGGTAACTCCCTCATTTGGCAATAGAGCAACAAAAGCATATTTATTATCGCTATAGGGCTTTATAAAACCTGTAGCTAGGTCGTTTTCAAGATATATATGCTCAGATGAACGCATAAACTTAGTAGCCCTTTTATCTCCACTTTCTGCTATGAATTCCCCATCATATATCTGGCTATCTTCATAAATCTTTGCCCATTCTGCATCAAATGATAGGGCGTTTACAAGATACATTACAGCATCCTTAGGCGGTGCCTCTTTTAAAATATCCTCTATCATGCCATCTGTTTTATCCTTGACCCAGGCATTCATATCATTCATTGTGCTCTCATCAAAGGGCGCTTTATATACTCCTGCATCAAAATAATCTTTGTTTATTTGCAAGAAATTTTCGTTTACCTTTAGCCGTTCATCATCTCTAAACCATATTGCATTGGCAAGACTTACCTCATATTTTTCATCACTTGGTAGGTATGTTCTATAGCCCATTAGATAATCATTTAATCCTTTTATATCTGAATGTAGCACTTCCTCCATTTGGGATAGTGTATTATCCTTTGCTCCATTTGCAGTCATTGTAAGTGCCGAAGCTATAGATAGAGGTGAAATTAAAATATTCTCCTCTTCCTCCTCTTCAAAACTTTCACGGAAAAGTTCCAAAGAAAAATCCGTTATATTTTGACTTTTATTTAGCTCTTCTTTTTTTAAATCTCCAATCTTTACAGGAGTTACATTGCCTTTTTTGATATCTCTCATCAAATCCAAAGATTTATTTGGAACTGATGCCGTACATGCTGAAAATATAATGCATGATAAAAGAATCACTACTAGAATACGATTTTTCATGGTATTGCCTCCCCATATATTTACACAAATATTATTTCACCTGAAACTCAGCAATAGCAAATACTTCTTCTCCTTCATCTGGAAAAAGCTTTTTGATCAACCTATATTGACCTGCACCTAGACTTTTATAAAAGTTTGTAATAGTAAATATATCCTCCCGTGTTCCTTTTTCAGCCAATATATAGCCTATGTCATGCCAAGCCACATTATCTAATAGTGGCATTACATACCAGTCCCCGTCTATATTTACTTCAAGGTGCGGTTCCTCCCCATAGATATATTCTTTGGAAGATAAGTTCTCATATATTAAAGTTATCTTTTCGTCTCCTCTGTCTATGGTTTGCTCTTTTATTGATAGTTTTATATCGCTGCTTTGATCTAGGGCATCATAGGTGCTTTTTTCTAAACCAGTTATATCAATTTTGGATTTTGTATCCTCTTTTTGATCATCTTGTCCAGCCTCATTTATGTCAGTATCATCATTTTCTCCTTTATCTCCGGCACCATCATCTTTCATATCGCCATCTTTCAAATTATTATCCTTTATACCTTTATCCAAGGGCTCTGGCGGACTACAGCTTCCCAGAATACTAGCCATTAATATACATGAAATCATAATACATATTAGCTTTCTCATATAAATTACGCCTCCTTTACATAGTTAGACGTAAAGGAGGCATAAAAGTTTCAATACCTTAAAGCTTTTCTATTATTCTCATAGAATTATTATAGATTATATCTTTCATATCACTAGTTTCGAGTCCTTTAATATGGGCTATTTTCTCAATACTTGACTCCAAAACCATTGGTATATCCTCTATCTTAAAGCCATCCCCCAATGCCCATTTTACTGCTTCTATTCCATCAGTCTCTACAAGAAGTCTATCCACAGGCACTCTCTTGCATACTTCTTGCACATTAAGATTTATACCTATATCTGGGCCTAATGTGAAATAACATCCTAGTTCTATATACTCATCCAGATACTTGCTATCGCCTGAATACCAGTGCACAATGACCTTGGAGGGTTCATATCCTTTTAAGCACTCCAGAATAATTTCCTCTGCACCCTTTGTATGAAGTATCATAAATTTCTCATTTTCCGATGCATATTTTAGTTGAAATTCAAAAACATCTCTTTGTTCTTTTAAGGGTATAGAGGTCCATATAGTATCTAGTCCAATCTCTCCAATAATCCTAGCCTCATGGATCCATTTAGTCATATCCTTCATATCAAAATCTCTCGTATACCAAGGATGTAATCCAAATGTAGCAATTATATGTTCATTAGATCTTTCCAAGTCGGCTACAAACTCACATTCATCCGGGTTAGTTGCGCTTACAAATTGCCATAGACCTTTTTTTGCAAGATCTAATATCTTATCTCTATCTTTCTTATTCACATGGGTATGAAAGTCTACTAGTCTCATATCTATAATCTCCTATCCATATCTGGACCTATGGTAATGTATCCCTATCATAATTACGCAAACATAAGAATACTATCCTCAATGCTCCAACGCCCTGTGGATACTCTCCTTTATTGTAGTAGATCCAAGTAACCACTCCCAATTTCTCTCATCGGGTGGTGTGTCTATCTTCACATCAAATATCACATGGCCAGGTCTATCAGATAGCACATATATCCTATCTGATAGATATACAGCTTCATCTATATCATGAGTTACTAAAACTATAGTATGCCCTAATTTTAGACGAAGTTCAGCCAACCAGTCCTGCATTTTAGATCTGGTCATTGCATCTAGAGCGGCAAAGGGTTCATCTAAAAGTAGGACCTTTGCAGTTGACATAACCGTTCTTAAAAAAGCTGCACGCTGGCGCATACCGCCAGAGAGCTGCCTAGGATATTTATATTCATAGCCATCAATTCCAAATTCTCCAAAGTGGCCTTTCACTCTTTCATGGGCCTCTGCCCTGCCTATTTTTTTAAGCTGCAAAGGAAGCGATACATTATCTATGATTGTCCGCCAGGGTAGTAGTAAATCGTCCTGTGGCATATATGCTAGAAGAGGAGATATACCCATAAGCCTCTCCCCTTCTACATAAATCTCTCCCTTGTCACATTGTAAAAGCCCTGCAATAATATTTAATAGAGTGCTTTTCCCACATCCTGAAGGTCCTAGTATGCTTATAAATTCCCCACTTGCCGCGCTAAAGTTTATCCTATCCAAAATTTTAGTATCATATGAAAAGCTTATATTGGGAACCTCTAACTTTGCCATTATTCACTCTCGTAATTAGGCAAAAATTCATTTGTAAATGCCTCGTTGGCGGGCATATCCTTAGTGATAAGTTCATTTTCTAGCATAAAGCCTGTATAATTATCCCATACGCTTTCTTTCATCTCACCCCAACGGTCTGTATCTTCCATATACTTAGTAGAGAGGTATTTCTGACTTTCCCTTAGAAATTCTCTATCATATTCTGGCACTGCATCAGCTAGTATATCAGCGGCTTTTGTAGGGTCTTCTATAGAGTCCATATATCCTTTTTTAGTTGCTGATAGAAATCTTTTGATTAGCTCCGGCTCTTTCTCTATAAGCTCTTCAGATGCTATTATAATTGGGGTATAAAAATCTAGCCTCTCCTCTAAGGAGCGAATCTCTATATAGTTCATAGGAAAATCTTGCATCTTCGCCTCAATTCCCGTCCAACCATAATAAACCCATGTCAAATCAATCTTATCTTTCAGGGCAGCAAACCCTACATCATCTCCGGCAACTATCTCAAGTTTCGAAAAATCTGCTCCGGCTTTTTCCATAACTGCACGAATGATTGCCTCCTCAGCAGGGGAACCCCATCCAGTATATATTTTACCTTCGAAATCCTTAGGACTCTCTATGCCTTTTGGTTCATATGATGCAAAACAAGATGTATTATGTTGAATAATAGCAGCAATTGCCTTTATAGGTAGAGGTTCTTCAGCAGTTCTAGCATAGGTAACATCTTCTTGATAAGATATGCCAAACTCCCCCTTGCCTGTGGCTATCAAAGTTTCAGTAGTCCCTTCAGAGGGTTGCATTATCTCAACATCAAAGCCTTCTTCTTCATAATAGCCCCTCTCTAATGCTACATATAAGCCAGTGTGATTGGTGTTTGGAAGATAATCAAGTATCACCCTCACTTTCTCTAATCCCTCAGATACTCCTCTTTCCTTAGATGTACATGAAACGGCTGATAATAACAATACAAATACTAATATTACAACAGTTAATCTTTTCATTTAAATCCCCTTCCTATATAGTCAAGTTTTCTCTATGTCTCGCGACCAAGGAACCAACATATATTCCAACACTCTGACAAGGCCATTCATAGATATACTAAGTAGCATTACAAGCAGCATCACCGCAAACACCTTGTCCAGCATATAGGCGTTTTTAACCCTTATCATATAAAAACCAAGTCCTGCATTTGCTCCAAGCCATTCACCTACAACAGCACCCATAATGCTGTAGGTAGCCGCAATCCTGAGCCCAGAGAAAAAATAAGTTACAGCGCTTGGCAGCTTTGCAATGCGATATATATCAAGCTTATTTGCCCCCATAGTGCGAAGTAGGTTGGTTATCTGTGGTGAAACTTGTCCTAAGCCGTCTACCAGACTTACGGCAATGGGGAAAAAACACATAAGCACAACCACAATGACCTTAGGAGTGATGCCAAATCCAAAATAGATCATAAATAACGGTGCTAAAACTATGGTAGGTATAGACTGGGACACTACCATTAGAGGATAAAATGCCCTACGGAACATGGGGCTTATATCCATTAGTATGGCCAGTACTATTGATAAGAATATTGAAATCAATATTCCCAAAAATGCCTCCCATAAGCTGAGCAGCATATGAGGTAGTATATCGTTAAAATTATATACTAAGGCTCCTATTATCTTTGATGGCGCCGGCAATAGATAAAGCGGCACATCAAAGATTCTCACGCCTATCTCCCATATAGCAATAAGCAAAATAGGTACTGTTATTGAAATGATCCATTTTGGTACTCTTCTCATTTTTACCTCCCATAATAAAGAAAAACATTCACCGACATAGTGAATGTTTGACATCAAATAAAACTTTGTCATTTGCTTCCTACGCCAGTATTAGCTGACAGGTTCAAAGGGTCAGGTTTTAACCTTCTCAACCGATGGTCCCCCCGCAAAACACAATATTCAATTCAATAAGAGTATATCACCAACATTATATAATGTAAAGCCCGGCCAATCAGCAAACTATACCCCTAATCATCATATTGGCCATTTCCATAACCTCTGCCTCAAACATATCATATATTTCTATGTTCTTCTCATAATTGCCCTCTATGAGCTCGCCAGCCATACCTATAGCTAAATCTAGATGCATATAAAACATAGTTTGCCAACATTCATAATGCCAATAAGGGCTAAGAGTAGAGAGAAGATAAGATATCTCATCTGCGTTCTCAAATAACCTTTTATTTATTTCATCTGCCCTATCCGTATCCTCAGATATCGTTACCTCAACTAGCTCCACTGCAAGTTCAAGGTGCTCTGTAAGTAGTTTGCAAAATTCTAAAGCCGCCATATCCCCAAAGAAATGTCTTAAAAAGTCACCAAAATCTACTGGGTTTTGAAGAAGCCTTGCTATAGTTTCCTCTTTATTTTCATTTTCAAACACCACCGCTGTAAAGGCCATCATTGTCCATTCGCTATGCTGAAACCATAAGCTATATATGTCCTCTTTTAAACTAGAATTGCGATCATGTACAAAGTCCAATTTGCCTCACCCCTATATCCTTTTTAATATATGATATGCAAGGTGGAGGCAACTGGACACTTTTATAATGCAATATATAGATTAATCCCTATGACCACAATAGGGGCAGGAAGTAAAATCTACATCATATTCTCTATCACATCTAGGGCATGTGGTTTTCTCTTTATTTATAAATTTTCTTTGCTTCTCCTCTTGGCTTGCCAGAGCAGATAAGATTGTCTGTTGGTTGTCTAAAATGCTTGCCAATGCAAACAGAATAATACTTGATGCAAATCCACCGGATAAAGAGATTATAAATCCCCAAAATGACCCCGTACCAATCCCTATAACTATTGAAATTATTAGACCTATTATACCTATAATATAAAGTAATATTATCATCTTTACACCTCCTATAATCTAAT
>JAAZLT010000112.1 GCA_012799205.1 Clostridiales bacterium | reverse complement strand
TAATACATCTCCCTTTAATCGCCTCAGTATAAAGGGCTTTATATGGCGCCTGAGCTCTTTTATAGCCTCTTTATCCTGGCCTAGGGCAATGGGCCTTTCAAACCTTTCAGAAAACTTTTTGTGAGAAAGTAGATAACCTGGCATTAAAAAGTCGAATATGGACCAAAGCTCTGTTAGATTATTCTCTATAGGCGTGCCTGTAAGTGCAAAGTAGCCCCTAGCCCTTATATCTTTCACAGATCTTGCATTTACAGAGCTAGGATTTTTTATATGCTGGGCCTCATCTAATATACAGTACGCAAACTCCATATCTTTGTAGCTAATAATATCTCGCCTTATAAGGGGGTAAGATGTGATAATTATATCCGCATTTTTTGCCTTTTTTATAAGCTCGCCTCTATAATCTTTGGGCCCAGATACAACTAAGGCCTTAAGCCCTGGGGCAAACTTTTCTACTTCGCTTTCCCAATTATACATAATAGAAGTAGGGCATATGACAATAGACGGAAGACTTATATCCTTTTTTTCAGATAGTAAAAAGGCTATTGTCTGAAATGTCTTTCCAAGCCCCATATCATCTGCTAATATCCCGCCAAGCCCGTAGCTAGATAATGTCTTTAGCCATTTAAAGCCCGTGATCTGATAATTTCTCAAGGTGCCTGAAAGTCCATCTGGAAGCTTATAGTCAATATCCTTTGGCCTTTTTATATTTTCAACCAACCTTTTAAATGCAATATCTCTTTCAAATTGTATCCCCTTTAGTTCTTCCAGCCTATCATCAAGATACATGGCCCTATGTTTTGAAACCATTACAGCCCCATCTATGAGCTCTTTTTCATCTATATCTAAATAGTCTATCACAGAGCTTACATCCTCTAGCCTCTCATCTAATGGGATAAATGATCCATCCTTTAATCTATAATATTTTTTCTTCTCCCTTAAAGAGGCGAATATATTTTGAAGCTCTCTTTTATCTATCCCATCTATATCGAAGCTAAACTCAAGCATATCCTGATCTTCATTTAAGGATACACTGGTGCCATAATAGGAGGAGTTATATATTTTCATATTCTTAAAGTCCTCAGAATAGTATATATGGCAAACCTCTTGCATATCTGGTATTATCTCAGTGATAAACTCATATATTTTATCGTCATCTTGTAGGTAAACCACCTTACCCTTTACCCTAAATTCAGATCGCTCTAGCATATCTAATACCTTTTGCTCGCTATTACTATCCCTTATAATTATCTTATCATGCTTTGGTTTAGATTTAGAGAAGGGGTATATCTCATACTCCCCATATACAAACTTAAGATCTGCTATTATACTCTTTCGTTTCTTATCCAGATATAGCTCCGCCTTGAGCTCTGCCTCATAGAAAAGCTTTTGAACCGACTTTTCTATATTTACATTCCCAATACTCTTTAGATTTGGTATGACAAAGGATGCAAATCTATCGCTTTCAGATTTAGAAAATCTAACTGTCTTGCTTCTAGAATCTGATATTATCTTATAAAGAGGCATTAAGTTTTTCTTTTGTTCATTTGAGATATTATATATGGCATTATCATAGAATATATAAGAGCCATCCGTTGTAAGGGTGACGATATCTAAAGGTACATCTATATCTAATAAGAGGCCCTTTTCATCCATGTTTAAGTTAAAATCTGCAGGCAGGTTTTTCTCTAAAATATCCAGCTGTCCATATTTTCTTTCCTCTATATTTAGGCCTATTCCAAAGGGTTTTCTCATATCTAATATGAGCCTTACTAAAGAGTCAGGCAGGTATAGATATTTACCTGTAAATAGGCCAGTGCTACTGCTTTCATAGTCTATATCATACATCTGTAGTAAAAAATCTATAAAGGGTTTGTCCTCTGTCTTAAAGTAGTTCTCTCTATGGTCATAGGTAAACTGCTGGCCAAACTTTAGTGTCTTCCCCTTAAGTAGTACCTCTATGACCTCTTTCATATTTCTGACCACATAGAGCCTGTCGGTTCCCATACGCATGGACAGTATGGGCTGCAATTTTCTACTATAATAATGCTCCCTTACCATCTCTAGGGTTACCTCTATATCTATTGGCCTTCTAGAGGGGGGAACAGATCTATTTTCAAAATAGCTTATAATGATATCTCCATATTCCTCTGGTCTGCGCCTTTCCCTTTTTTCTTCCCCAAAGGGTTCAAAGTCTATGGATTTTAAGTATAAAAATGTTGCCACTATATGTTTACAGTATCCGCTGTAGGAATAAAAGGCCGGGCAATCGCAGTGGCTGTTTACATAGCCCTTCTCTCTAGTAAATAGTATGTTTACAGTATATATTTTACTGCCCCTTACCTTGGCAGAGACTGTATTTATATTATGGGTAATATTTGGCTCAATACCTATAACCCTACCTGAGTTAAAGTATCTAGATCCCCGGCTATATACAACCGGAGTACAATTTTCCGATATATTCATTGTCTTTATGTCTCGCATACGAATCTCCTTCATAAAAATACTAAACCTTCTCATAATTATATCATGATGGGAAGGTTTAATACAAGTCAAGAAAATTAGCAAAATCATCTCAGTTTAGAGCTCATCAATAAATTTACACATATCAGCATATCCCCTTTGAAAAAATGAGACTTCCGCGCCGGACCAAAGGATATTTATACCTCCAAAATTTAGTAATGGTCTGTAATGTCCCCCTCGTTCACTGCATTATTTGGAACTCCTGTCTCAATATAGCTTATGACATTTCCTATTATCTCTTTTTTCAGATCTTCCATGGCCTCGGTGGAATACCAGGCTATATGCGGGGTTAGTACTACATTTTCAAGTTCAACTAGCTTACTATCATCTTTTAGCGGTTCGTCTTCGAAGACATCTAGGCCAGCTCCGGCTATGAGCCCATCCTCAAGTGCATATATAAGTGCATCTGTATCTACAAGCTCGCCTCTACTGGTGTTTATAAGTTTTACATTAGGCTTCATCCTCTTAAATGCATCTCTATTTATAACATGCCTAGTATCAGCCGTAAGAGGTGCATTTAAAGATAGATAGTCAGACTTTTCTAAAAGACTATGAAAGTCCACATTCTTAACTTTTAACTCTTTAAACTCCTCATATTTCACAAAGGGGTCTGTAGCTATTACATCCATACCAAATCCCTTGGCCATGCCTGCAATATACCTTGAGATTCTGCCAAATCCGAAAAGTCCTAATACTTTTCCTTTAAGCCTTGATGCCGAAGGGATTCCCTTTGTAGACCAGTTTTGGGATCTCACATTATTATCAAATCTATGTATATTCTGATTTAGCGTGAGAAGTAGTGAAAATGCATGTTGCGCCACATCAAAGCATCCATATGACGGAGTATTTGATACAAATACCCCTAGCTCACTTGCCGCATCAATATCTACAGTATCAAGGCCTATGCCATAGCGGGCTAGAAGCTTTAAATTAGGTAGGCGCTCTAGGGTAGCTCTATCAAATCTTGTGGATGTAAAGAGCATAATCTCTGCATCTTTCGCTATATTCAAAAACTTCTCTCTATCTTTATCACTGCCTATTAATACCCTCTTCCCATGTCTTTTAAAGGCTTCTATTTCATAGCTATAATCCTTAGTACCACCTGAGTCTATTATGAATATGTATCCGATAACCATCACGCCCTTTCGCCTAATTTTGCATATTGTTTACATCTACTTTCACCCTAATCGATATTTACATTACTCCCTTTGCCGCTTTTGTCCACTTTGTATCTATACATTTTCATACTCTATCGCTTTTACTTATTTCATATAACATGCTCTTGTGCTCTGCTTCATTCTAACCTTACTCTATATCCTGAGATTCATATACAACCTCGCCCTTAACTATGGTCATCTTGACGTTTAAATCTGCATCTAATACGGTTATATCTGCATCCTTATCTGGCTCTAGGCTACCCTTTGTATCATATACCCCTATAATCTTTGCGGGCACTGCGCTTGCCATAGTTGCCATATCCCTAAGATCGAGCCGAGTAGATTCTTTGACCGTCCTAAAATTATGATCAAAAGGCCAGACGCTACCTGAAAGCGTCCCATCTACATCTTCTGTAAAGCCCTTTCTTCTAACTATTCCGCCACTTTTAACTACATTTCCATAATCCCCATCCGGGCAGCCTGCATAGTCTGTATTATCCGTTATAAGTGCTACTTTTTCTATACCCTTGCAGCGAACTAGCATATCCATGGCAGCAGGGCTTACATGAAAGCCATCTCCTATGAGCTCGCAGGTTAGCGCATCGCATGTAAGAGCCGCTCCTACTATGCCAGGTCTTCTATGGTGAAATCCTGTCATTACATTATACATATGGGTGATATGCCTGACACCTGCATCTACCGCTTCCATTACCATATTATAGTCGCCTTTAGAGTGGGCTATGGCTGCTACGACCCCTGTTTTGTGCATCTCTTTTATAAGCTCCATGGCGCCATCAAGCTCTGGGGCAAGTCCCATTAGCTTAAAATGGCCCTTTCCTATCTCAAGCATCTTCTCATATTCCTTTAAATCAGGTAGGTGGGCCTTTTCATAAGGAGTCCCGGGAATGTTTTTAGGTGCTAAATAAGGCCCTTCCATATGGATACCCAGTATATCTGCCCCCTTTGGCCCTCTTTCTATAGACTTTACTACATATTTCATAGAATCTATCTCTGCGATTGTAGGTAGCCAGCTAGTGGTGCCACAAGAAGGTAGATATTCGTTTATTTTCCCTATGGCTTCCACTCCCTGATTGGCCCTTACGCCTAAGGCGCCGTGTATGTGTATGTCTATAAAGCCTGGAAGTAAAGTCATGCCACTTAAGTCAATCCTCTTTATAGACTTATCTATATGGATATGTTCTTTCCTACCAAGAGCCTTTATCTTTTCATCTGATATAATTACTATACCATCTTCAATTTTCATATCTGGGGTTATTATCTCAGCCCCTATAATTGCATACTTTCCCATATTTGCCTCTCCTTCTAGATAATTGGTTTCAAGTTCAAATGATTTATATTCATTGTACCTATTACCAAATATCATCAAGATTATTCGATAATTTATGCACTGTAAAACTTCCATCTAACATGGCCCTTATCCCAGTGGGCGGATTTACCTCTTTGCCTACCCTTATGCTATCTATACCTTGTTCATTAAGCCAGTTTGCTGTATCTACAGCGCTCCAATGGTGAGATAAGAGGAAGTAGCCACTTTTTAGTTCTCTCTAGATGTCCCGTATCCCATATAAATGCTCTATTACTAGGCGTTATGAATATATAGCCTCCATAACTGTGATTGATAACCCTCAGTACATTCTTTTTATTTTGTGACATTGTAGCTCCCTCCGTTATTTAGATATCTAGCGCTTTTCTATTAGCTGGTATATGAATATTATCATCTGTTACGAAATATATTGGATTTGTGAGGATAATACATCTTCCCGTATCATCATAGATCTCAGCCCTTACAAAATGCAGTGGCTTAGCCATCTCTATAGAGAGCTGGCCTTTATAAAAATCCTCTTTTAATTCATCTATTCTAGCTAACTCTCCATCTACTATCCATTTAACTGACCAGCCTGGTTTTGTCTTGGTTATATTAAGATATGTAGTATATTTGGGCTTATCGGCTTTTATTACCTCTCCCATGTTATGTCCATCGTCTGTATTAAATCTAAGCTGGCCCTTAAACTTTACAGGATCTCCTGTATATAGATTACCACTGGCCATAGACTCTATTAGATATTCTTCTTTTAGCTCCTTTGCATATATCCAGGCTACAAAGTTATTACCATCCAGCCATTTTCCAGAATTTGAATGGTTATCGCTACAGCCATAACCCGTTATAAATATGCCGTTTTTACTTAATCTGTCCCATAGCCTTAAATGATAATCTAGACTAAATCCATACCTGCCTTCCGGAAATCCAATCTCTATCATATCGGCGCCATCACATCTAGTGGTTATGCATTCATTAAAAATGTTATCTAATACTGCATCTTGTTGCTCTTTAGTTAGAATGGATCTGTTCCAAGCAGAAAATGGATGGTTTTTTGAAAATATCCCATTATGCTTTTTTATCCAAGCTATGGCATCTTCATTAGTTATATTATAATCTCTCTCATAATAGTTTATTATTGGTACATAAGAACAAAAACTATTTTTGTGATAGCCGGCGCCGCTTACCTCAGTTGCTACAAAGGGTATTACACCATATTCTTTCCCTAATACATCCGCTAATTCTTGCTGTCGCCTCCTGCTCTCCTCAAACCCTGTATTTGGGTCATCCTCAATCTCTTTTATAATTCTAAAGTCGTCAAAGAGGCAACTCATCTTCTTGCCATTTCTAGTTTGTAGTATTATCGATATGGTATCAAATACATTATCTATACCACCTATTTTAGGATGATTTTTAGCATCCTTTGTAATATCTAAAGACAGTTCATTCCACGCACCCGGCAGTGCATCTAATTTAATTACGGCGGAATACTCATCCTCTAAACCTTTTGTATCACCTATTACATACTTTAGTTTAGCCTTTTTATGCTCTGGTGGCTGCTCAGATAATGTAACTTCTAATATAACTCTCGTATCTTCATTTATCGGGGCCTCTAAAAAGCATGCAAGCTTCAATTGTATATCCCCTAGTAGGGAGCTTTGATGCCTCTTACCATTTGTAAAAAAGTCTATAATTCCGCTTTGCCAACTGTTTGAATCACCTTTAGATTCTATCTTCATATTCAGGCACTGCTCCCCCTTGTAGGCCCTGTCCTTTATAAGCTTCAATGTGGTAGTCGCCGGGTTTTTCGCATCTTTCTTTTGCCAACCACAGCGAATTGTAGAATTTGCTGTCATAAGCTTTCTTGACTTTTCTATACTCTCCTGGCTTAAAGGTAATCCTCTACCCTCCATAAACTTAGCTCTATCTCTTAGAATTTTTTCTATTTCCTTGTTTTCTCTTGCAATAAATAGGTCCTCATCATCGAAACTAAATCCATCTACATAAGTTCTTAATAGCCCCATTCGAGTATCATGATCTGTAAACCATATTATATCTACACCTAACTGCCTTGCCATATACATATGTCCTTTCATGCTGGCTACTCCTTCATGACAGCTATGCATATGTAGATGGGCACTATAGTACTTTTCTTCATCCATTTGTATCACTCCTATTTTTGTATATTAGGCTTAGATAGTATAAAACTTTATATTCTATAGACCATTATATACCAAATAAAATGGGTTTGCATACATAAACAAAATATTGCTGCACTAATGAGAAGCTCCCCCATTAGTACAGCAATATATATTCTTTAAAAGTTTCTTGTTTGAACTCGTACCTTCTGCGGTATAATATAATCATCAACAGATAATGGAGGTTATGTTAATATGAAACATTTTGAATTATTGCAAAAATACCTATCAAACCTAAACATATTGAACGTTAAACTTCACAACATTCATTGGAATGTAGTAGGAAAGAACTTTATAAAGGTGCATAACTTTACAGAAGAGATCTATGATGAATTGTTTGAGGCATTTGATGAAGTAGCAGAGCTCCTAAAGATGAAGGGTGTAATGCCCCTTTCTACAGCTGCAGAATATTTAGAAAATGCTACGGTAGAAGAAGTTAAGGCAAGAGACTTCACCATGAGCGAATCTCTTGATATGCTTAAAACTGATCTAGAAATAATGAGGGATATGGCTACAGAGATCAGAAATACAGCAGACGATGAGGGCGACTTTGAAACTGTTGCAATGTTTGAGGATTATGTAGCAAGCTTTAGCAAACATATCTGGTTTGTAGATGCAATGCTTGGATAAGAGTGTATACATCAAATGAAGCATCCATAAAATATGGGTGCTTCATTTTTTTCTATATTCACACCATAAAATTTAGCAATCCCAGCCAGATAACTCTCTAAATACAGGCCAAGAATCATCTGCGTAGAAGCGATGCCCCCCGTCCCCTATTACAAGCCTACACTTATCCTTCGCTCCGGCCAATTTATAAAACCTCTTTGCAGTCTCATAGCACTCTTTCACTCCCTCAATAGGGAATATCTTATCTTCTTTTCCTGCTACTATAACAAGGGGCCTTGGAGCTATGAGCCCTGATAGATCTCCCATTTCAAAGTATTTATATATACTGGGTATATAGTTGCATGAGCAATGATGAAGCGAACATATGGAATCTTTAAATGTGCACACAGCGCAAGATGGCATGGCAATATCAATCCTTTCATCCATGCAAGCAGCGTAGTATGTAATAGTGCCTCCACCGGAATTGCCCATAATACCAATTCTATTTGAATCAATCTCGGGAAAGTGCTTCTCTATTACGTCTATGGCACAGGATACAT
>JAAZLT010000111.1 GCA_012799205.1 Clostridiales bacterium | reverse complement strand
GCCGATATACGCCTTGCAGATCCTACACCCATAATTGCAGTAGTCTTTGTATGGGTGGTACTTACGGGGAAACCAAATATGGACGATACAAGAAGCCCCAAAGCAGCTGCTAGATCTGCTGAAAAGCCCTGATACTTTTCTAGCTTTACCATATCCATCCCTACAGATTTAATAATCTTATAGCCGCCCATGCTAGTACCAAGCGCTAAGACTGAGGCGCAAATTAACATTATCCAAATTGGGATCTGCAGGCTTTCTACGCCGCCTTGTCCCTTAGCTAAAAATGCTGCTAACATAAATGCCCCCATAAACTTTTGTCCATCTTGCGCTCCGTGCATAAAGGCCATGGCAGCGCTTCCAAATATCTGAGCGCCTCTAAAAAATCCTAGGGTTTTACGCCTATCGACTTTTTGAAATATAAGGCCCACTATCTTTACAATGACAAAGCCTGCAATAAAGCCAAATACGGAAGAAAACCCAAGCCCATATATTACCTTCATCCATTGGGATCCATTTATTGCAGAAAACCCTCCCCTGAGCGCTATAGCTGCACCAGATAGCCCTGCGATAAGTGCATGACTCTCACTTGTAGGCATCCCTAGATATATGGCCATGGAAGACCATATCACTATTGAAATTAAAGCAGCACTTAAAGTAAGTAGAGCGATATGCGGCTCACCACTAAAGTCAGCTAGGCTAAATATAGTCATAGCAACAGATGTATTTATCATTGTCATAACAAGTACCCCTAAAAAGTTAAGGCCCGCAGCCATCAATATGGCCGACCGTGGCCCAAGAGATCTTGTAGATATGACAGTGGCAATTGCGTTTGTAGCATCTGTTAGCCCATTTACAAGTATAGACCCAAGGGTTAGAAGTATTGCTATGGTCAGTGCAGGATTTGTTAAAAATTCATTTAAAAACTCGTTAAAATGTACAGTCATAGTTCACATCCTTTTTCTATATGTACTCTAAGAGGGGACCCTATATTGAGGATCCCCGATATTTCATACTTAAGAATATTTTTTAACTATTTTTTTCATCTCTTCATACTTTTTTAGCATGTCTTGGGCAAGCCTTATCTGGCATCTTGCTCTATCTAGATTGTGATTTTCTCTTAGCACTCTAAAGTACTTATCTCCATTTATATGATCACCTAAGAACCTAGATGCAAGTTCTATAGTTATGGTTATAGCTCCAAGGGCCATGGTCTCAAGCTCAGCTTTTGTTAAAAAGTCTTTCGCTGCGCCTATAAATCCTTCTGTAAAGGCCTCATACTTTTCCATATCAAGGGCTACCTTAGATAGATCCCTTTCATCTTCCACAGCAGTATTGGCTGCAAAGCGTATGGCGTCTCCTAAGTCATGAGCGCTTAGCCCCGGCATTACAGTATCTAGATCTATTACACAAAGAGGTTCATTTGTGTTTTTATCCATAAGTATATTATTATACTTTGTATCGTTATGCACTACCCTAAGAGGTAGCTCCCCAGCCTCTTGCATGTCAGTTAGTTTAGATGCTAAGTCTCTATATTCTCTAAAAAACTCTATATCTTCTTTTATATCTTTAACTCTATCTAAAGGATCTTTCTCTACCATGGCAAAAAAATGCTCAAGCCTTTTTTTAGTGTTATGAAAATCAGGTATAGTCTCATGAAGCTTTTCCATAGGAAAATCTGCTAGCTGATGCTGAAAGCGGCCAAAGGCATAGCCGGCGCTTTTTAGTATCTTTAAATCGTCTGCCACCTCATATGCTACAGAGTTTTCTACAAAATAAGATACCCTCCATAGGTTTCCCCCATGAAAGCTATAGTTTTCTCCATCTTTGTTATCTAAAAAGGTGAGTATCTCGCAATCAGAGCAAAGCCCTTTAGAATCTAAATGCGCAGTTATCTCCTTTAGATTGTCCATAATCTTTATAGGATCTTCAAATACAGTGCCATTTATCCTTTGGAATATATATTCTACATCTCTTTCATTTCCCTCATCAAGTTTTACATGATAGGTGTCATTTATATGTCCGTTTAGGCAGATTTCAACGCCTGAAATTTCACCCTTTAGATCATATTTTTCTATTACTTCGTCTATTAGTTTTAACGTCTCTTTATCCATTTTAAATTCCCCCTTATGAGTAGATTTCCCAAAAAAGCTAAAAGTAGCCCCTTAGTGCTATTGTATATTAAAAAACACATTCTAGCAAGCATTAGCCTGCCAAAATGTGTCTTAGAAAATTCCATATTTATTCTTTTTCGCCGTATATAAACTCTCTTAATATCTGCCTATTTTTCTCCATATCAGGCACCAGTACTGCCATACCTCTTATGCGCCTTTGCTCATATGTGCCCTCGGCAGGGAGCCGGAGCTGCTCTATATCACGGCCTACTGCCTCAAGACCAACCACACTTAGCTTTAGTATCTCATTGCTAGTAAAGTTTGTTTCGATCTCAGGAAATAAATCAGATAATATATCTGGAACCTCCCAAATATTAGCGCCCTTAGCCTGTTTGGCAAGAGCTGTTAGTACCTTTCTTTGCCTATCTGTTCGTCCAAAATCAGAGTTTCCTACACTTCTTATTCTAGAATAGGCTACAGCTTGTCTACCACTTAGGCGCTGAAGGCCAGCTGATTGGATAAGGGGGGCATCTTGGTCACCCTTATTTAAGTTGTTTAAATTGCTTATTAAACCATTCAAAGCCTTTATTTCATTGCTTTTTACCTCTATCTCTACCCCACCTAGCCTATTTATTATCTTTTCAAGGCTAAAAAAATCCACCGTCACATACTTTTCTATATTCATATTATAGTTTTCATTGACAGTTCTTATGGCTAAAGACGGTCCACCAAAAGCATAGGCTGCATTTATACGGTTATCTTGCCTATCTGGTATAGATAGGTAGGTATCCCTCATAAGGGATGTAAGCTTTATTACCTTTTTCTTAGTATCAAGTGAAGCTATCATGATAGAGTCTGACCTAGCTCTCTCACCTGGTTTTCTGCTATCTAAACCGAAGAGTAAAACATTTATTACTCCTGTCTTTTTAAGTTCCTCTTGCGTCTCTTTGGTTATTCCTAGATCCTCTGGAGTCATCTTCTTTCCAGGTTTAGAGTTTACCTCTTCACTATCTTTTACCAAAGGATTATGCTGTATCTTTCCAAGTAGATTATATACATAAAATATACCGCTTCCTAAAATTAATAGAAGCACACATAAAAGTATTGTAAGGGCCCTGATCATCCTTCTTCTAGAGTCTATTGCCCTTTTTGTTCTCTTTCTCATTTCCCAAAACCTCCTGCTAGAATTCATGCTAGTAGATTATTACAGGTAATAGTATATACTATTTTGGGGGATTTTGCTATATGGTTAGTTTTATATTTTGCTTTTAATACTTTATAAACTCCTTAAGTGCTTAACTAACCCTAGATAGCTTTCGATTCGATTAATTTTTGTCCTGCTTCCATAGCTAGGAAATCGTTCTTTTATATATATAAGGAAAAATATAGCCAAATATGAAGGAATATATTCTTTCTTATACACGATGTCAAATATACCAAGCAATCTTTCAAAATAAGAATCGTAATCGCCTTTACATAAGGCCTCAATATAAGTCAAGTCCAATATAGTGTGTAATTTCCTCGATTATTCAGCTAGCAGTTAATAAATACTATACTCTACCACTCTATAAGTTAAGAGTTTATGCCGCGAAAGCTATTTACAATGAGGATATGGCATG
>JAAZLT010000001.1 GCA_012799205.1 Clostridiales bacterium | reverse complement strand
CCTCACTAATGGATTGTTTTGCGTCGTGGTTAAACAATACCCTATTTTTGAGTGTGTTGCTACTATAAAATTAAATTACATGGGTTTTAAAGGTTCTAAAACTATCGCGATAGCGATTTTGTTCAATTAATGATGAAGAACGTAAATCTTTAGTATCTTCCTTAATTAAGGAAATTCAGATATATCCTAGAGATGAAGCAGAAGTACCATTAAAGGCTATTTACTTTAACTTTCCTGTATATAAGGATGGGCAGGAAGTACAAGAACTTTTGTGGGACAAAGACATGCACGTTGAGGCAGCAATTCTGATGACGTATTGTGGTTCGGAGGGGAAATAATAGACTTTGACCACAATATATAGTGGTTTTAGGGCTAAAATTGGGTCAAAAATCGGTGGAAAAACACCCTTTTTTGACCCTTTAAAATAGGGGATTTGACAGATGACATTGGATGTTCAGAGATATTTAAGGTATAAATGGGTAAAGTCGGTTGATATAATGGTGAGTGAATTATATACTATAGATGGACATTAAGTAGATTTAAGTGACATAGGATATATCAAGCTATATGAGATAAGTGAGTTGATATATCTTGAAAGAAAAATCTATTTTAATATGCTTTAGCAAAATAATTTAATAGTGTATAATAAATATAAGATTAAGTTAGGGGGCTTCATCTATGATGTATCCATATATTACTTTGGCAGATGGGACTGAAATTACTCACTCTCATATAATTGAAAAAAGCAACATACAGCAGGTAGAAGTTCACTTTGAACGTCCAACAGAGCATGGTTTCGATACAGCAAGGTGTATTTTACCTGAGTACACTTGGATAAAAGTAGAAGGTTATACTGATGAAGAAATTGAAAACTTCAATGAATTGCTTAGGCACAATGCTCACCTGCTATATAAATATGCCTCGATAGGGGGTATCCAAATTGCCTAGTCTTTTCAGAATAGGAGGCTATTTAGTTTATTTCTGGTCCAATGAGAACTTTGAACCAATTCATGTTCATGTTAGCAAGGGGAAACCCAGTCCAAATGCTACTAAAATTTGGCTAACTGCTTCAGGTGGTTGTATTTTAGCAAATAATTCAAGTAGAATACCAGCCAAAAATTTAAATAATATATTAGAAATAATAGCAGCCCAATATTTTTTAATATGTAGGGAGTGGAAAGAGCATTTTAAAGTAGATGAAATTAAGTACTATTGTTAAGAGTATTCCATAATGAGTAAAAATCTGGATAGGTCCTTTATGCTAACAACAGCCCAAGCACAAATATCCAATCCAAGATAATAGTAGGCCTATATTAAAATTATGCAGATGTATATAGATAAGAAATGAAAGTTGGTAGTTTAGTTATTGCTAGATTAGTAGTAATATAAGTATTTTATAAAGGTATGATTCACTATTTTGGGTGGATTAGACCCTTAATTTTTTTGAAATTAAGAAGAAATAATATGATATAATAAAGATAACTAGATAATTTATGTCGTAATAGTAGTATAATGCGCAAGTAAATTCAATTGTGCTTTTTCGTAGTAAATCCGCAGCAGAGTGATTCAAAGCAAATTGCGGGATTTAACACATTTATAAGATAAGATTTTGGCTTTTAAAAACATGTTTTAGATTTTGGAGACTAAAGAAGATTGGCTGATCCGATCCCCTTTCTACTCATCGCTAAAATCAAAATTCAAAAAAGTATTGATTAACCTCAAACATTGGGTTGTCGTGATATCGGGCACATGACTCTCAATAGACAGCCTTCTCGCTCTCCAATCAATACTTTTTATTTGGTCTGTCAAAATCACACCGCTAATATTGAGCCCATCTGGGATAGCAACCTCGAACGGATATCCCTTTACCTTGTTCGTTATAGGGCAAACAATGGCAAACTTCCATTCATTAAAAAGTTTAGGCGATAAAACAATTGCTGGTCGCCTGCCCGCTTGTTCATTGCCTGCTTGTGGGTTAAAATTTAAATATACTAAATCCCCTTTATCGGGTACTATATCCTGTGACATCACCAGATTTCCTCGCCTTCTGATTTACCAAAATCCACCTCTGCATGCTGGTTCTCTGGTGTAATCTTGGCCATTAATTCTTCCAGTGTTGGTATTGGATCCATTGGACGTAAAACAATGACATCCCCGTCTGTTTTAATTTCAACTTCCGAACCATGCATGAACCCGTATTTTTTTGCGATTCTTTGTGGAATGCGTACACCAAGGCTATTGCCCCATTTCTGAATGGTTGCTGACATTAATATCATATCCTTTCTTTTTTTCATGCTTATATTATACCACCTTTCATGAAAAATGTATATACATAAGTTTATACACTTTGGTGGCATTTTATTCACAACTTTAACATTCGAATACCTGTTGTGAGGGAAAAAGATCGAAAGCTAAATAGAAACAAGAGACAGAATGCCTATTGAGTGAATCCAAAAAACACAAGAACTCAGAAAGGTTTATGGAATGACTTTCATAAAAAACAGATTTCCATAAATATATAAGTAAGAGAGTAGTAAGCAAGCGCTTTTTATAAACAGTATGACGTATCATTTATATTATGCGTAACTGGTAATTATAGAGGTAAAACAGAGATTAAATAGGACCTATAGATGTATTAGAATGTAAAGAATTCTAGAACATCTATTTTTTATGCTAAATAATAGGAAAGATTAGTAAAAACATCTTGACAAACTAACATTTGTTAGCTAGTACTTGACTAACATTTGTTAGCTAGTACTTGACTAACATTTGTTAGTCAAGCAAAATCTATTGCCGGTAAAATTACAGCTAGAGGAGATTGGTAATATTGACTACTAAAGATAAAATCATATATGAAGCTCTATCTTTACTTTCTGTTAAAGGTTATGATGCTGTTTCTATAAGGGAAATAGCCTCAGCAGTTGGAATCAAGGAAAGTTCAATTTATAATCATTTTAAAAATAAGAAAGATCTCCTTAATAAAATAATTGAAGAGACCCTTAAGAGATATTATCAAGTTTTAGAAACGATTAAATTACCAGAAACAGAAAGTGAGAATGTCTCAGAGCTTTATGATAATATTTCTGATGACTTATTCTTAGGTATGTGTACAAAAATATTTTTATTTTATCTGAAAGATGACTATATATCAAAACTAAGGCGTCTTCTCACTATAGAGCAATATGCCAATAAAGACTTAGGAGAAGTTTTTAGAGATGTCTTTATAGATAGAGTTTTAGAAACCCAAAGACAAGTCTTACAGAAATTTATCGACAGTGGAAGGTTTATCCAAGGGGATGCCTATACAATGGCCCTACATTTTTATTCTCCTGTATTTTTGCTTCTATATAAATATGATAATTGTTCTGAAAAAGAAAAGGAGGCAATTATGGCATTAAGAAAGCATGTAAGCCAATACAATACAATTTATCTTAGGAATTTTAAAGAAGGGAAGAGTGAAGATTATGAGTGAAATAGAAAATGGTAAGTTTCTAGTCCTACGAATCCTTGCACTATCTGGTATTTTAGCTGCGATTTTTTATATAGGCCATGTAATTGGAGGACGAATGCTTTGGCCCGATTATAATCCCTTAATCCAACCAATTTGTGATCTTACAGCTACTTCGTCCATTAGTCAGCCTTTAGCATCAAAGATTCTTTGGGGTTATAATTTATTTAATTTGCTTTTTTGTGGAATACTTCTTGTATTCTTTAAAAGCTTTTATCCAATTAATAAATTCTTTTACAGTGGTCTACTTCTAAAAACACTAGCAGAACTACTTGCCACATTTGGATATAAGCTTTTCCCTTTGGCAGATATAGCCTGGGGAAATTCTTTTCAAAATACTATGCACTATGCTATAACAGCTGTTATTGTATTCAGTTATATTGTGTTATCCATTCTCTTAGCCCTTGGTTTGGCTAAGACAAAAACATATCCTAAGATGACTAGATTTCTCAAGAGCTTTAGCATTGTTTTTATAACATCAGGTTTTTTGACAGTGTTATCAACCCAGGTTCTGCCATCCTATGTAGGCTTAATTGAGCGAGTGAATTTATATTCATTAATGATTCTAAATATTGTTTTAGCACTTTGGATCCGTAGTCTACTTTCCCCATTAGCTTTAAAGTCAAATTAAAGTATTATACGTCATATTATTTTGGCCTCGAAAAGTCAGATTATTTACGCCTAAAAGATGGCTTTAAAGCCATTAAACATATAGGATTTAATATTTTGCATCTTGATAATTTAATAGAAAATGCGCAATAGTCGGCAGATTTAAGCCTAGACTCAATATACTCTATCGTCTCATCCTTAGTTAGCCATTTAATATAGTAATTCACTACAATCCTTTGCCGAAGAGCCTCATGGTGCTATTTACTAAGCTGAGTCAAAATAGGATTTATTCTCAAGATGAAATCTTTGCAAGTCTAGACAAGGAAATAGGCGAGTCAATTGAAAGACAATTACTTAAAATTAACCAAACAGTAATTAACGTAAGTCATATCATATACGAAGCCAATATGAAGCTATATGACATAATTTACCTAGTTAGGGAAGACAAAATACTAAAAGTTGATAGTTTCCAAGAAATTAAAGATTTGGATCTATTTATAATGAAAACAATAGATGGGGAGAGTGAAAATCCCTCCAAATCTATTGTTATATAATTCAAAATTATGGCTTATTGCTCTACCGCTTTAATTTCTAAATAGTAATGCTCTATGGCAGGATCAAGGGTGACTTTTGTTATACCGGCTGAAGGATCAAACCCAAAGTTTTGGCGAATAATTTCAATATTCTTTGTATTTGTTACTTCAGCAGTTACTGATTTAAAATATAGGCTGCTTCCCAGCTGTGTAACCATATCATAGCCTTGAACACCTACATTTTTAGAGTCTGTGCAGGCAAAATCAAAACTTGGTCTTTTGTGTAGGTTAGCGTTAACAGTAATTTGCCCATCGGCAGGAATAATCACAGGAACTTCTAAATAAAATATCTGTTTTAGTACATTTACCTCAGATATAATATCCATTAATCTGCCATCTTGATATCTGTTAGCGGGTTTTCTGGCAAAGGTTCCGTGCTCATACAAAAATTTTCCCGTAGCACCAAAGTACAGCTCTTTAGAAATTTCTTTAGGTAGACCGATGCCCCCATCGTATTGGGAAAAATAATCATCAATTAACCGGTTTACTATGTCGGATAGCACTCCTTCATATCGGGTAACAGTAGAGGAGACGGTGTCCAGTTCATTACCAGGCTCAGTGGAACCGCTTTTATATCCTTGCAGAGAATAATCGCCAATATCATCGCCAAGCACTATCAGTAAATGAGTTTTTGCATGCATAGTAATGCCATCGGGGATAAAATAGCTGTATTCTCGATACCCTTTTTCATCCCATGACATTCCTTCGAATCCATATTCCAAAATAGTGGTTTTTGTGGGGTCTATGGTAAAGGAGATGGCTTCTGTCGCCGCTTGATATTCCTCAAGTGGAGCTTTATAATCAGAAAATTCATATACAATCACTCTTTGGTCTAATTCGGGATAGGGGGAAAAGGCATTTTCTTGATAGCTGCCGTCTGCCAGAAGGTTTTTGTATCCCTCCCAACTATCCAAATGCTTGTAATTTTCACTACCATCAGGATTATTTTCACCATATATACCAGTAAATTCTCCACTGTATCCGCCGGGATATAAAGTGGGCTGAACTGTTTTACCATCTACCGTGATGGTTGGCTGCTCATTTTGCAGTTCACTAAAACTACTGGCGAAAGAATATAGAATATTCACTTTGCGGGCCTCTTTTGAATGATTCGTAAGGATATAATTATCCTGAACCTCTGCACCCCATACGCGTAGAGAGTCTTCGTTAGCTAGGGAAAAATCATAAGTGATATTACGCTCTGCTGTAACCTGGCTATCTTTTTCTAACAAGGTAAGTGGAAATACTGGTCCTGCATAGGACATGAATACTGTGCTTCCTTTTTCATGGCCGTTTCCGCTGGAACCTGCATTACCGTCGCTGCCGCCAAAGGGCAGAATATTTTGCCACAACATGATACCTCCAATACCAACAACTAAGATCACACAAGCGGCAATTGCACTCCATTTTTGCCGTTTAATCCGGTTCGTTTTTGGCATTGCATCCTGTGCTTGTTCTATAAGGTCGTCTCGAATCCCTGTGATAGCATCAAATAGTTTTACTTCGCGTTTCATGCTCATATTGCCACACCTTTCTCTGTTAGATAGGTACTAAGACTTTTACGCAGACGAAACATCCTCCCAGCTAGCTCATTTGGATTGGTTCCTGCGATAATAGCCAATTGCTTGAGTTTTTCACCATTCCAATATCTGCGTATAAATAGCAATCGCTCTGTATCGGAGAGGGTATCTAACCAGTCACTTATATACTTGGAAAGCATCTGTGATTCTATTATTTCCTCGGTGGTTTTGGTATCGGGAATACAGTCAGAAAGTTCTGATAAAAGTATCTCTGCACCTGCATAGCGTTTTTGCGCCCTATTATAATGCCAGCGATTGATGGAAAGGTTGCGAACAATTCTGCCTAGCCATGTCCTAAAAGCTATGGGTTTCTCTGGTGGGATAGCATTCCACGCTTTATGATAGGCATCGCTTACGCATTCCTCAGCATCTTCTAAAACTGAAAGAATGTTCATGGCAATGCTGTAGCAGAATCTGCCGTATTTATAGCTTGTTTCCTGGATTGCTGCTTCGTCGCGTTTCCAATAAAGGTTGATGATTTCATGATCTTCCACTGCGCTCCTCCTCCCATTATAGAAATGAGTGCCTCTATCTATATAGACAGGAAAAATCACCTGATATTCGATAGTTTTAGAGATTTATTTTTATATATAAACTATAACATGAATTTACTCTCCTTTGTAATAATTATCAATTTCTAGGTGTGCAATATAGTACATGATGAGACCATGCAAAGGACAGATAATATATCATAAATGAAGTTAGTAGTATGGAGGGCTATAAATAGGAGATAAAAATTGATAATTGATACCATAGCATAAAGGAGGTACAATATGGTTAATTCTTATTATGAGACGGTGAATTGGTATCGTGTAGATTAAACATTCTACAAATATCCAAAAAGACTATAATAAAATTGCAGCGTTGTGCATGGCATAAAGAAAATAAAAGTGGGAAAATATAATAAAATGATTTATGCTATAATATCGGATATTCACGGCAACTATTCTGCGTTGGGGTTGTAATGAATGATGCAAAGGCAAAAGGAGCAGAAATTTTTCTGCTTCTTGGTGATTATATATGCGACACTCCAACACTTAATGAAGGTAAAAGAATTTAAATGGCAAGAGTAGAATCTTCGATATATTAAAAAGAGTAGACCTGCTGATTAATGGATACGCTACTTTATAGAATGTAGACCATATATAACCTTCTATTTTAAATAAAAGTTATTCTTATAATATTTGACTTTAAAGCTTTCCCGTAGTATTATCAAAAATAAAAGAGCATTTAGCTAATTTGCATTGGCAAAATCATTTGTAGCTCTTTATATATGATAGGGGGGCTGGTAATTGTATATATTTATTGTAAATCCTATAGCCGGCGATGGTAAGGCAAAGCGTATATTTAGGAGGATTCAAGGGCTAGAGGAATATCAAAATATTGAAACAGAGCACTATATAACCCAGTATCCTGGGCATGCAATTGAAATTATTAAACAGATCGAAATGGAATTTGAGGAAGGAAAGGCAATTCAGGCAGTCATAGTAATTGGTGGAGACGGTACAATGCATGAAGTGATAAATGGACTTACGAATAAGGAAATTCCAATGGGTTATATACCTGGAGGATCTGGAAATGATTTTGCCCGGGGTGCAGAAATTTCAACTGATTATGTGAAGGTGCTAAATGATGTAATACATAATTCTACTCAAAAATTTTACTGGCTCGGTTCATTTGCCGGTGAAAACGGAGCAACTAATAATTTTGTTAATTGTATAGGATTTGGTTTTGATGCAGTAGTGGCAAAGGGTGCCAACTCTGTACCATTTCGTAAGGTTTTTAACAAGTTAGGCTTGGGTACTCTTATATACCTAGTATCTCTAATCCGTGGTCTTATTTCATACAAGCCTTTGGAGTTAACACTGGAGCTAGACGGGGTTAAGCATATATATGAAGAAGCCTTCCTAATAACTATAAATAATAATTCCTACCTTGGTGGGGGGATGAAGATAAACCCCTTAGCTAAAAATAATGGAGAGCATCTATCGGTGCTCGTTATAGAGTCTATTTCTAAATGGAAAGTGCTTGGATTATTTTTAACCGTATTTACGGGCGGTCATTTAAAATTTAAAGAGACATCAACATTTGATGCAAAGCAGATTGAAATATATGCAAATTCTCCATTGCCCTATCAAGCGGATGGGGAATATGGCGAGACAAGCTATGCAAAAATGACCAATAATCCTGAGCCCATGCGCCTTAAAGGAGCTACGGGGCGCTAAACATGATCAAATGAACCCTAGGGCTTTATGGTAATAGGAGTATTTATAGGACAATGTTCCCATAGTATATCCATTACTTCATCTTCCACTGCAACGCATCCTTCTGTCCAGTCTTCATGGCTTCCGTGGCCATGAATCATTATGGCCCCTCCCATTGGGGTATCCCAGGGGGGCATTGTCCTCTTATCCGTACTATTTTCTATGATTCCATAGGTGCTAACACTTATTACTTCGTTTTCTAAGGCTTCCTTTGCATCTTTTTTGCTTGGATAGGAGACCCCTAAGGATTTATAGTATTTACTCTGTGGGTTTCTGGTACATACATAATATTCTCCCTCAGGAGTCCGGCCATCGCCTTCTACAGCTTTATGGCCGGTGGGAGTAAACCCTAAACCTATGGGATAGGTGCCAAATAGATTATCGCCATCCCATAGCTCTAATATGCGCTTTGATTTTTTCACTACAATTCTTGGAGATTCTAGCTTATTAGATGTAAAACTGTCCTTATTCTCTTGTATAGATTTATCATTATCTGACGCAATTTCAGGCTCCTTCGATAAAGGATTTTCCTCATTAAGCAAGTCACCTTCAGATAAATCATCTTCAGGTAAATCATCTTCAGGTAAATATTCTTTAGCTACTGGTTCTTCGATACTAATCTTAACATCAGGGGACTTATTCTTTTCTTTGTCCATAACATCATCATTGGGTGTGAGAGTCATAGTTTTTGTACTAGAAACACTACTCTCTTGATCCAATACAGGTTCTGCCTTGATAACCTCGGATTGATCCACTTTTTCTGGGTATTTTTCCTTAGGCAAATGAGGTTTTGGGGCGTCATTGGTTTTCGAAGACTTAGGAATTTCGGATGAACACGATATAGTACTACAGAGTAAAAACAAAAGCACTATCAAGCGAACATATCTATTCATCTTGAAACCACCACGTTATGAGGATTTTTACTATCTATTTGTTCTATATCAATATCTTCTATACTTACTCGAGCATTTTGTGGCAGGCCTAGACGTATAGTGATATTATCAGAGGCAGTAACGCTATGCTTATCGCCAGATTGCATAGTACCCTCCCAAGTTTTATTATCATCTGTTACCACACGTACCCAGCAAGGTCCACCTGAAATGTCTATTGTAGCTGTAAATTCCTCTAAATCGGTATCTAATTTATATACTATGTTCCTTTTGACTTCCTCTATAAGCATTAATTGTATCTTGGGTGTTTCCGGCTCTGGTATAGGCTCTGGTTCTGGTATAGGCTCTGGTATAGGTGGCTCATCTTCCAATTCATCTTTAGATTTAGGTGCAAACTCAGTTTCCTCTTTCTCTTGTGCAGTGGGCCATTCAGAATCGCCATCGTCTTTTTGTCCATTAGGTATCAGCTTTGAGGAAAAATATATAAAGAGGGTTAAAAGCGCCAAGACTACCAATAATGTAGTTAAGCCCCTTTTATTATCCCCTTGAGATATCCGCGCTAAAAGTTTTTTCGAGCGACTACTGGATCGGCGTTCAATTGCATAGGTGTTATCTTCTGTTTTTCTAGGTTGTCTTTCTATTTTAGTTTCAAACAATTCGATTAAATAATCTGCATCAGCTTCTACCACATTGGCAAAACTTCTAATATATCCCTTAGCATAAGCTGAACCTGGAAGTATATTCCACTGTCCTTCTTCTATGGCTTCTAAATACTTAGGCATTATCTTGGTGATCTCAAATATATCATATAGGGTAATGCCTTTATCGATGCGGGCTTGTCTTAAAATATCACCAATCTCATTCATGTATTTTATGCCAGCTTTATTTAGAATATATCAGGCTGGCTTTCCTCCTTCCCTTAAAAGCTACTAGGGTGTTCATATCTAATTTTAATATGTTTTAGGTTTTTTTTCAAATATTATTTTTTAGGAAGCATTACAAATAGAATAACCTTTTTGACACAACCCCCATTAAGTATGATATAATATGTTTTGGCAATTTAAATTGCACATGCGAGGGGTTACCTGATTGAGGCCTTTGTAGGTCTTTTTTTAATTATGATAGGAGGCTTGTATATGGCAAAGTTTAGAGAAATGTTTACACCAAAAGATATGACACAAGGAACACCATGGAAACGAATTGTGGAGTTTTCTATTCCCATGCTTATAGGAAATATAGCTCAACAATTTTACAATACTGCTGACTCCATAATTGTTGGCAGATATATAGGAGATAATGCTTTAGCATCCGTAGGAAGCGCAGGGCCGATTTTGAATCTACTCCTTGTATTTTTTGTCGGTGTAGCTACAGGTGCTGGGATTTTAGTATCTCAGTATTTTGGCGCAAAGGATAGAGAGAAGCTGTCAAGATCAATAGGCGTTTCTATAACGTTAGTTGCAATTATCTCTATTGTCATTATGATAGTAGGCCCATTTATAGTAAGGCCTTTATTAAATTTGTTAAACACACCTGATTCCATAATTAATTGGTCGGAAGAATATCTTAAGATTTTCTTTATTGGAATTATTGGATTTTCCTATTTCAACATATTATCAGGTATTTTAAGGGGACTCGGGGATTCTGTATCGGCCCTGGTGTTTCTTCTAATATCAACTGCCCTAAACGTGGTACTCGATATATATTTTGTCGCAAAGCTGGATATGGGAGTAGGAGGAGTGGCGTTAGCAACAGTAATAGCCCAGGGAATATCGGCTATTTTATGTCTAATCAAACTTCTCAAGATGAAAGATGTGTTTGACTTGAGCTTAGAAACACTGATGCCAAGGAAAGATTATTATTTAAGGCTATTAAAACTTGGGCTTCCATCAGGATTTACTCATGCGATATTTTCTCTCGCAATGATAGTAGTACAATCCCTTACAAATAGCTTTGGCGAAATGGTAATAGCATGTAATGTGATAATAATGAGGGTTGATGGATTTGCAATGATGCCGAACTTTACATTCGGAACGGCAATGACAACATTTGTAGGGCAAAACGTTGGTGCTAGGAAGATGGATAGGGTAGATGAGGGGATGCGAGACGGAACTAAGATATCAGTAGGCGTATCTACCATAATAACAATTATAATTTTGGTTTTTGGAAAATATTTGATGATGCTTTTTACTAATACATCAGAGCTTATAGAACTTAGCATGCGTATGATGCGAATATTGGCAGTTGGCTATATTGCCATGGCGGTCACTCAAAACCTTTCGGGTGTAATGCGGGGCGCAGGAGATACAATAACCCCTATGTGGATATCTCTTATTACTACAATCATTTTGAGGGTGCCAATTGCATATGGACTGGCATATATGACCCGAAGTGAGAGTTATCCTGTAGGAAGACCTGAGTCTATATTTATATCCTTACTAACTGCGTGGGTGTTCGGAGCGATTATCACTACCATTTTCTATAGGAAGGGAAGCTGGCGGGAAAAGGCGCTAGTAGACGAAGAGGTTTAAAGGCAAACAAAGAGCACTCCCAAATAGGAAGTGCTCTCAAATGTAATTTAAGTCTATTTCAGTGATATATCTGATAGGTCATAGGTAAACTCTATAAGTTTAAATTCCATGAAAACTGGCGCATCACATCTAAGGGCCAACGCTATTGCATCACTAGGCCTAGAATCTAAGATGATTTCCTTTCCTTGTTGTGAAATATATATTTCTGCAAAATAGGTATCGTTTTCTATGCCAGTTATAACAATTTTCTCGGTTTTCCCGCCAAGACTTTCTATAGTAGATTTCAATAGATCGTGGGTCATAGGCCGTGGCAGATCAATTCCCTCTATGGGGATAGCAATACTTTGGGCCTCTAGTTTTCCAATGTTAATAGGTAGCACATTTGTATCCTTATCATCTACTAATAGTACGAAAAAGTTTCCGGTTGGATCGACACTGACACCTTTAATTGTTAATTCAATCATATTTTTCACCTCAATCTGATAGGGTAAAAGCACTCTAGTGAGCATGTGCGAAAAACAATTTATTTGATTGACATTACATCGTACTATTACAATATCATTCAAATTGATACAGGTCAAGTATAACTTAAGGGCAACTTAAAATGCGATTCTAGAGAACTTGACAATCAGGTTATTCTATGGTAAAGTCTATTTGCAACTGAAGATAAACATGTTACCCTATTTGTCGCAGATCCAGCAGATGGGGTTGTTTTGTCAAAGAAGGTGGATATATGGCTGATGGCTTAAAGGTAGTTGCACATAACAGAAAGGCCAGACATGATTACTTCGTAGAGGAAGTATATGAGGCTGGCATTGCTCTCAAGGGTACGGAAGTTAAATCAATAAGACAAGGTAGAGTGAATTTACGGGATTCTTATGCAGAGGTATCAAATGGAGAGGTATTTCTACGAAATATGCATATAAGTCCTTATGAAAAGGGCAATATATACAATGTAGATCCAACCCGAAGCAGAAAGCTTTTATTGCATAAGAGAGAGATTAATAGACTTCTAGGATATACTCAAAGAAGAGGCCTGACGCTTATACCTCTTAGACTCTATATAAAAAGGGGATTAGTAAAGGTAGAGTTAGCTGTTGCAAGAGGTAAAAAAACCTATGACAAAAGAGCAGATATTGCCAGACGAGATGCTAAACGAGAGATGGAAAGAACATTTAGAGAGCATCAAAAACAGTAGATATGGGGGCGTATCTGGGATTCGACGGGGATAGTTGGAGTAGGAGTAGCGAGCTGCGGGGCTAGGGCCGCATGAACAACCTGGAATTTAAATTAAACGCAGATAATAATAATTACGCTTTAGCAGCTGCTTAAAGCTGCTAAATGCCTACCATAGAGTGCCCACAATCTATGGCTAGGTATCAAATAAAGTGGGGAACGAACCTGGTAAAGCTTTGAACCAGGCCGGAATCTATGAAGCTAGCGTAGCATGAATCCTGTTGCTTGGAGCCATGTGAGGCGAATCATAAAAAAGCAACTGCGCTCGGAGAAGCTTTTGCCAAGACATCTTCGGACAGGAGTTCGACTCTCCTCGCCTCCACCATATAAATATAAAGGGACTATTGATTGCGAGAAAGCAATTAGTAGTCCTTTTTTGTATAAAGTCTTCTTTTATGCCTAGATCTACATTTTGCTTTGCAGTTATGCAAAAATAATGGGGAGTCAAAGAACATTGACAAATGATTGACAAAGTTATAATATAAGAGTATCAAAAATAAAGATTTGGAGGTTATAATATGGCCAAGGAAGTCTTTAAAAGTGTTGCTACATTATTGGAAGGTGTTACAGTAGAATGCGTATCAAGGGATCATAAGTTCATATTAGATGAGCCGCCAGAGCTTGGCGGGGCAGATAAGGGCATGAACCCATGTGAGGCATTATTATCAGCATTGGGCGCATGTAAATGTATAGTTGCCGGCGCATTCTCTAAAGCCCATGGTATAGATATCCAAGATCTAAAAATCGAAGTAGAGGGTGATCTGGACCCTGATGGATTCTTAGGGAAAAATAAGGAAGCTAAGATAGGATTTTCGGAAATTAGGACTACTATAAACATTAAATCTAGTTCAGATGAGGACAAGATCAAAGAATTTATAGAGTTCGTAGAAAAGACCTGTCCAATAGCTGATACATTGGTAAATACAGCGAACTACACGACAGATGTAAATATAGAAGGATAGATCCTAGCTATAAGAACATTTAATCTTATAATTATAACATTAGCTATAAATAATCTATTAATAACAAAAGGCACCAGCTTGGCGATGGTGCCTTTAATTTATTATATTTTAAAGATCATATATTGTATAGTGATGGCCTGCAGATTGCTCCATCTTGCCACTTATGGACGATCGATATCCTGCATCTAATATCATCATAGCATTGAGATTTGTTTCTATATCCAATGTAGGATGTAGTGGAGTTCCCTTTTCTAAATGGCTCATAAATTCCTTAGCAATGTTATTTCGATCCTCTGGGAGAGGGTCTGCCTTATAAACTTTTGTAGGTGTAGAGGTACGTCTCTTATCATAGAGCCTCACTTCATTGCCATCTGTAACCAGTGTTCCTTCTAGACCAAATATAACAGGACCGTGTGGTACGCCTGGGTTAACAGTCGTCCAGCTACCCTCAATTAAAGCAATAGCATCATCGAATTTAGCGGTTATTGCGCCATTATCTTCTGCACTTCCAAATGGGCTATTAAAATTTGCTCTAATACCAAAGGCTGATCTGACAGGGGAGCCTATAAACCAACTAGCTAAGCATGAGCCATAGCAACAGTAGTCCCAAAATGCACCACCGCCAACCTTTGAATGATACCACCATTGGGAGGCCATCTCCTCCTCGGTTAGACTTTCGCCGTGGGAGAATGGTCCCTGTGAATCGTTATTTCGGTAGATGAATTTGAATATCTTTCCTATGGCCCCTTCACTTGTTAGCTTATGTGCTAACCTAATTGCGGGAAACCATGTAGATGGCCAGTTTACAGCAAGTGCGGCTCCACTCCTTTTGGCAGCATCTACCATAAGTAATGCATCTCGCATAGTGGTTGCCATGGGTTTTTCTACCACAACATTAATCCCTCTAGATAATATATCAGACACCACTTGGCCATGAAAAGCATTTTCACAGCATACAATAGCTATATCAAGATTAGATTCATCTAGAAGTTTTGTATAATCATTATAGACCTTTGTCATTCCAGTGCGTTCCATGACAGATTTAAGATTATGATCTCTAGTAGATAGCTTATCAGATTTAGAGGGTATTAGAGGCTCAAGATCTGAGCATGCTATCCATTCAATTTTTTCACCTAGGTTATGGAAATCTGCCACCAGTGAGCGGACATGCATATGAGCAAATCCTATCACCCCAACACGATATTTTTTCATATAGATATTCCTCCTCAGTATTTGATGAGGCTTTATAGGCCTAAGACAATTGTAGTATTGCTTTTGGGAGTTGTCAAGAAATATGAAAATAGGATGATAGATATAAACCTTTCATCCTCTATTTAAAGACTCATGATAAACATTTTAATGTACTTGTTTTGGAGGTTTTCCTATGGTAATATAACCTATAAGAATACCGTTCGCTGTGGACGAAGGATAAGGGGTGGATAGAAATATGATTAAGGAATTAAACCATATAGGGCTTGTTACGTCAACTATGGATGAATCTAAGAGGTTTTATAAAGATATTTTAGGTGGAACTATAATTAGGGATTCAAAAAATGAAGATGGTCTAAGTCAATTTGTATATATCCAAATTGGACTTGGAGTTATAGAACTAATCAGGGCCTCTCCAGGCGCTAGAGCACAAGGCTTTGTGCATATTGCTTACCTTATTAGCCATGATATAACCTTAGATAAAGTATATGATTATCTTTTAGCCAAGGGGTATGGATTCACTGTTAGGCCAAAATCTACTGCATCAGGAGATGGCCGATTGGCATTTTTCAAAGATTCTTCTAATGTAATATTTGAACTAATAGAGCGTAGGGAGGACATTCGAATACGCGATCTTACAAATCCTCATATCACCGCATTTAAACATATTGGAATACATACTACATCAGAAATAGCATTAAAATGCGACCGATTTTATACAGGGGATATGGGATTTATGAAGATAATCGGGAAGGATGCTGAAGATGAGAGAAGGCATCTTTACAAACTTGCGGATGATCATATCCAAATAACTGAAATATTAGATAAAAAGGCAATTACAAGGCCCCTTCACGGTATAAATTTGGAGGTAGAAAGCTGCGATAAAATGCGAACATATCTTATAGAAAACTCTGTATATTGTACACATATATATAAAAATTCAATAGATGAATGCTATTTTTATATCAATGGTCCAAGTAGCGAACATATCGTATTTTCGGAGAAATAAATGTCTGGGATATATATCATTTGATAAATCTAATATCTAAAAATAATGAAGTAGTTCTACTTTCTATATTGTAAACTAAAGGAGTGATATAGATGAAGGATTTGAGAGAATACTTAAAAGACTTTATGTTAAAACTGGACTTTCCTGATGAAGCAAGACGAATTTTTCTTGAGGCGGATAATAGCCTCAATTTAAACCCAATTTATATGGATGAAATGAAAGATATAATAGACGAATTCTATTTTCGATCTGGACATGAGAACATAGAACATATTATAGATAGACTCACATGCCTTTCTGAAAAGGCAAATATACATGTCTATACAATGTACTTATTATTTTATATATATAGCTCTCATATATTGCTTCAAAACTATGAAGAGGCTGGTATTCCTACTAAAATCTTCTGGGACTCTATGGCGGATTTAAAATATAAGCTTTGGGAATGCCATGATGTACATGGGGTTTGGGGTACCTTCGTAGAAAGATGGTTTGTAGGTTTTTTTGTCATGACAAGGTTTGCTCTAGGGAGGCTACAATACGAGCGTATTCCTTTTGCTTATGAAAGGTACGAAAGGGCTGGTAATGTTATTAAAAAGGGTGATATAGTGTATAATATACATATCCCATCATCGGGCCCTTTAACCCTTGGTGCAAGGATGGATTCATACAAAAAAGCATATGATTTTTTTAAGGATGAATTAGACAGGAAACCCATGCCTATAGTGTGTAATTCTTGGCTATTATATCCTGATAATGAAAAGTTTTATAAAAAAGGATCAAATATAATAGACTTTATGCATGATTTTGAAATAATTGATACTAGAGATCAGGAAGGATTTCCTGATGCATGGAGGATTTTTGGAAAGCATCATGAAAGACCTATAAGTCAATGGCCGACAGACACATCACTGCAACGCTCCTATGTAAAATGGCTTAAGGCAGGCAACAAAGTAGGCACCGGATATGGAATTCTCTTATTTGATGGTGAAAAGATTTTATAGAGTTAAAAAATATAAAATAAATTTTCATATAGGGGGAACAATAATACCGACCATGTCCTGAAGGGAGGTATTAAATGGAACACAAAGAAAGAGAGATAAAATCAAAAGATAGTAAAGATGAGCAAAAAATGGCCAATGAAAGACGTATAGATGAACTTTTAAATATTAATAACCGCTATGTCAGAACCCAAAGACATCTAGAACAACATTCAGACCTGTCACATCCTGATAATTTAAGGCATGCTGAGGATATTCAACAAGAGCGGGAAGAAGAGATGGACAAGCTAAAAAGTTTAATTGCCTATGGTGAACCTGAAGAAGAGGACGAAGTTGACAATTTAAGGAGAAATTTATACCATACGGATGGTTATTTAGAAGAACAGGCTGATGATATGGATGATTTTACACTAGAGAAGACCAAGGAGAAGCAATCCCATAGAAGACAGCAACTGGAATTACAAGATGATTGATATTAAAGACACTAAACAAACTAGACCTAGGCTCATTTTCTTAGAGCCTAGGTCTAGTTTGTTTATAGAGCGTGTGATTTTAACCTTCTGGGAAACTTTTGCATATATTATAATAGAGATTCTAATGCATTGACATGGCTAGGACATGATTGTATAATATAATTGAGTTCGATAAATTGAATATATTAAGCTATATATTAAAATAAAAGTCAAAGCTCTAGAGGAGGGGCGGATATGGGAAGCAAGGCATTAGAAAGCTTTTTAGATGCAAATCTAACCGAATTAAAGGCAAAGGGATTATATAATAAAATAGATGTTTTAGAAAGTGGTAATAGCGCAATTATTGAGATCGAAGGTAGAGAATTTATAAATCTTTCATCGAATAACTACCTAGGCTTAGCTACCAATAGGCGGATGATGGATGCTGCAAAGGAAGCTATTGAAAAGTACGGAGTAGGTGCCGGTGCTGTTAGGACAATAAATGGAACAATGAAGATACACATGGAACTGGAAGATTTATTAGCAGAATTTAAGAGTACAGAAGCAGCAATAGCATTTCAATCTGGATTTAATTGTAATGCGGGAGCTATATCTGCAATAATGGATAGAAATGATGCAATTCTTTCTGATTCCCTAAACCATGCATCTATAATAGATGGATGTAGGCTTGCCCGATCTAAGATAATAGTATACGAACATTCCAATATGGACGACCTTTATAAAAAGGCAAAAGAAGCTAAAGAGTCGGGAGAATACAATAAAATAATGGTTATAACAGACGGCGTTTTTTCAATGGATGGAGATATTGCAAAGCTACCTGAAATAGTAGATATAGCCGATGAGTTTGATCTTATCACATATGTAGATGATTCACATGGCGAAGGCGTATTAGGTGATGGGGTTGGCATCGTAAAACACTTTGGTTTAGGGGGTAGAGTTGACCTCGAGATGGGTACATTATCCAAGGCATTAGGCGTAGTTGGAGGCTATATTGCAGGAACACGCGATCTAATAGATTGGCTAAAGGTCAGAGCAAGACCATTTTTATTTTCCACATCTTTAACCCCGGATGTATGTGCTGCTATTATAGAGGCAATAAACATACTCAAAGAAAGTACTGAACTAGTAGATAGGCTTTGGGAAAATGCTAACTATCTAAAAGATGGGCTAAAAGAACTTGGCTATAATATAGGAAATAGTGAAACACCAATTACCCCATGTATAATAGGGGATGAAAAAATGGCTCATAAATTCAGTGAGGAACTCTATAAAGAGGGTATTTATATAAAATCTATAGTATTTCCTACAGTTCCTTTAGGTACTGCAAGGGTTAGGAATATGCCAACAGCTGAGCATACTAAAAAGATGCTTGATGAGGCGCTTAAGGCCTATGAAATTGTTGGAAAGAGACTAAATTTAATCTAAAATTAATATAGCAATTGTGAGGTAGATCAAGATGAAGAGAATTTTTGTTACAGGGGCATTGGGACAGATAGGCTCTGAGTTGGTGGTAAAGCTTAAAGAGCTCTATGGGAGCCGTAATGTCATAGCGTCGGATGTGAAGGATATTGGAAAAGATAATTATGAAGGCGTATTATTTGAACCCTTAGATGTAACTGATGGGGAACGTTTTTTCAAAATAGTAAAAAGGCATAAAATAGATACTATAATGCATTTAGGCGCACTTTTATCTGCAGTTGCAGAACAGTACCCACAAAAAGCATGGGATGTAAATATGATGGGACTTTATAATGCTTTAGAAGTAAGTAGAGAACTTGAATGCGCCTTGTTTACCCCAAGTTCAATTGCAGCATTTGGACCAACAACGCCAAAGGATAATACTCCCCAAGATACAATTCAACGAGTAGATACCATGTATGGTATAACAAAGGTCTCGGGAGAGCTTCTCTGCGATTACTATTTCAAAAAGTTTGGTGTAGATACAAGAGGAATTAGACTACCAGGAATAATATCATATAAGACTTTGCCTGGCGGAGGTACTACAGATTATGCAGTTGAAATATTTTATGAGGCGCTTAGATCCAAAGAATATACCTCATTTATAGCAGAGGGAACTAAGATGGATATGATGTGTATGGAAGATGCCGTTAATGCTATCATAAAGTTAATGGAAGCAGATCCGTCTAAGCTCATACACAGAAATGCATTTAATGCTACGGCAATGAGCCTAGCACCAGAGGATATAGCCTCAGAGATTAAAAAGCATATACCAGAGTTTAAACTCTATTATGATGTAGATCCTATAAGGCAGGCCATAGCAGAATCATGGCCAAATTCCATAGACGATACTGCAGCTAGGGAAGAATGGGGCTTTAGTGCAAAGCATGATCTTGCTTCAATGACAGAGCTTATGCTAGAAAAGCTCAGTATAAAGCTTAATATAGAATATAATCCGCCAGCTGCATGAGTAGCTAAAAAGGGATCCTCTAGGGGGGATCCCTTATAGCTTAAAGTATCATAGAAAGCCTCCAATAAACTATTGACTATAATACATAAATGGGTGTATAATAATTGCAGAGACTGTGAAAATAATAACAAGAATGGTGTGTTACATAATACCAAGTGAATGTTAATTATATAGTGCAAGCTTCATAATACACTCTAAGGAGGAAACAAAATGACAAATTATAAGGAACTTTTAAAAGAGACCAATGCTACTATGGGTAAAGTAGGCGGTGCACTTCCTAATGAAATGGCGGGATTTATGAAACTCCATGATGCAGCATTAGAAGATAAAGCACTAGATCCAAAGGCTAAAGAACTAATTGCATTAGGGATATCCATTGCTATAAAATGTGAGCCCTGCATAGTTAGCCATATGACAGCTTTAATCGAGCTTGGAGCGACTAGAGAAGAGATTGCAGAGACTGTAGGCGTTGCAATATTCATGGGAGGCGGGCCTTCTATAGCATACGGTGGTAAGGCTTTAGAGGCATTTGATCAATTAAGCTAGTAGACTTGTCAAATTATCCCCTATTCATATGCATATTTTAAATAATCCTTTTGTTATATTAGTCTTGGATGCTGATGTGATGAAATGGCTTTTATTATTTAAAAATAAATATTGACATATGGATGGGGGAAGTCTATAATTTAAGGCAATACTAGATACTGTGACGAGGAAGAGTAGACTATGATCCGCTGCACAGAGAGAGATCTCACTAGCTG
>JAAZLT010000110.1 GCA_012799205.1 Clostridiales bacterium | reverse complement strand
CCGCAAGTAGAGCCTCGCAATATTCCCTTTTAGTTACGTTGAGCTTACCCTCATCTACATCTAGTCTCCACCACCAGTATGAAGGTTCGCTACCCTCTAGCTGCTCAGGGATAATAATTGCATCTAGCTTACTAAATTCTCGCTTTAATCTTTCAACTACATCCCTTCTTCTCTTAACTATTTCGGGCAGTTTCTTAAGCTGCTGTCTACCTATAGTAGCCCCTATCTCATCTAGATTGAAGTTAAGGCTTGCCATTACATTCCCATTAGGGTTTGAAATCCCAAAGGGCTTGCCCCTATCAGCGGCCTGTCTGATTTTCCAGTAGAGATCTTCTCTCTGAGTATAGACAATTCCACCTTGCCCGCCTGTTGAATGATGTTTACCAAACATTGTAGAAATTGCAGCAATATCTCCAAAGGTTCCAACAAGTTTTCCATTAAGCTTTGCACCATGTGCCTGGGCGCAATCTTCCACAACAGGAATTCCATGCTTTTTTCCCAGCGCTACAATATTTTCAATATCAGCAGGTTCACCACCTATATGTGCCACAACTATGGCACTTGTAAGCGGGGTTATATGTTTTTCTATCTCTTTTGCATCTGTATTATATTTGCCCACAGCTGCATCTGCAACCACTGGTATGCAATTTAACATTGGTATTGGCATTATTCCACCTGGATCCGTTATAGGACTTACAATAACCTCTGTGAATGGCTCTATATTAAGTGCCTTTAGAGCTACAAATACTGCCGTTGTGCCTGAATTTACTGCATCTGCATATCCACCGCCCATAAGCTCGGCAAATTCTTTTGTATATTGCTCCTCCTCTGGCCCATTATAGCCAATGGCTGCACCTTCAGCTATAGCACTATCAAATAATTTATTTATAGCCACCTTTTCTTCTTCTCCCAATAGGGATCTATCCGGTAATAGACATTTGATACTCTTTTCGCCGCCGTTTATAGCTAGCGATTTTAGCCTTGCACTTCTAGACAATTAAATCACCCCGTATTATTTATATTGTCATTTCTATCATGTGTATTGCTATTATCTAGGGTCAAGCTTTAACTCCCATTTACCCTCTATCATTGGCTCTTTAGCTTTAAATAGGAGTCTGTATATACCATCCCCCCATACAGATTTAAGCCTTTCATCTTCAATGTCTATTCGTTCGCTTTCACAGATATAATTTCCGCTATCAAATTGTATCTTTATATCACTACTCACCTTATCTAGGATTATAAGCCCCTTTTCATTATCAATCTCACATGATTTAGGGATCATCAAGCTTATAGCTATGTTATCCGTTATATGATCCAATTTGAATTCGTCTTTAACACTAATATAGGGATGCTCCCCTCTACAAAGGACGATTTCTCTAATCCATTTCTCTATTCCAGCTTCTTTTGGATAGGCAGCTGCCATGTCAAGTGATAGCTTTGCCAGTTGATCGTTTGATGAGTAGTCAATATCTCTAGCTCTATATTCTTGGCCCGGTTTTTGGCATACACCATTTACTGTAGGTAGATTATGATACTTTGATTGCATTGTCCAAATATCATATCTCTGGCTACTGAATGTCTTCTTTGTATATGTTTCTACGCCTACATCAATTATAACCGGTACACCGTCATAATAGACTATAAATTGTCCTACATCGTTATGATTATGACTTTCTGCATTATGTCCTCCCTTAGCTGCAATGTAAAATCCCTTATAATCCCCTTCTGCCTCTCTAGCCGCCATAACTTCTATGCCATCTAACCAAATATCTCTCACATATGGTGGAGCTACATTCATACTAACAAGTTCTCTATAATTAAAAAGTTCTGGTAGTATTCTTAATAGGGAATCAGGCACAGATCTTTTAAGTCTCTTATCTTCTTTTCTCCTTATCTGGGAATTATACGCATATATTCCTAGATCTATAAGCCTTTTATCTTCTATGCGTTTTCCATATCTATATACTAGGTCAGCACTGATCTTCACTTTGGCCCCGCCGTCAGCAAAGTTTATAAAATAATCGTCATGAATATGAGCCCTATATATATATCTTCCTATTTCTCCTATAAGGGGTTCATCAAAGAAGTCAATCTTGCCATCTGAGCCCCAGTATAGAAGCTCTAGACAGTCAAATAGTGACGCTCCTGCTCTGCCCCAATAAGATGAACCCTCATCACATCCTCCATCTGGATGATGTATTTCAATGAATGTATCAAGACTCCTTAGCGCTTTTTGGATAGCATATACCTTTCTATCGATATCTCGTTCAATTATCAAGAAGCTCACTAGACAGTTTGAGTTGCACCAAGGATTCCAATTATTTACCTTTTTACTTTTTTGAAACCCCATCCACCAAAAATCGTCCCTCTCTAGGTAGGGATCTAGTATACGCCTTTTTATTTCCTTTTCTATACGTTTAGATATAATAGGTGTGATATCGTCTAATTCTGACTTTAACAGATAATATATCCAAGATAGTAAACTAGAAGTTTCAGCTGCAAATAGATCAATTATAGGTTCGTCTATATCTGGTAGAGGGGCCCCGGGGTACTCAGATACAATATTATGTGCAGGTACTCCCCAGAAAGACTCCTCACAAATAGCCCATATTCCATTTATTATATCATCTAAAAATCGACCCTTACCCTCCATACATTCTGCAAGCACAAGGCTAGAGAGTTTACGCCTTCTTTCAAAGTGAATTCTTTCAAATCTACTCCTATTTCCCATCTGCTCAAACTCCATGAACTTTGTAGCAGGCAGTGAGGGCCATAAAGTGTCAATATACCCTTCACCTATTTGTATCCATCTATTACGTAAATCATCTGGTAGATCATTCCAGCCTTTCCTATCGTCTGCTTTGGGAAAAGGTTGAAATTCACTAGCCGATAATACAAGTGATTCTATCTCTTCGTCTTTATATCTTTTAGCCAACATAGTACATGCCTCCTTTACATATAAAAATCTCTTTTAAACTAAATTTCTATTGTCATTCCATCCTCTGTTATTATGACATCTTCTCCAAAGATACT
>JAAZLT010000109.1 GCA_012799205.1 Clostridiales bacterium | reverse complement strand
CCTCCAATTTAAATTCATTGATCAAAAAGCTCAAAACTCAAAAACCCATGACCAATCTTTAAATAGAGGTCAAAATAGGTTTGCGTTTGAAACTCTTTAACTTTGTCTAGTATCTTATCATAGTTTACGATAAATGTAAAGTTTTATACGAAAGAAACCTGGAAATATTTGTCCAATAGGTAAGACTTTCGTATATATCTATAATATAGGTTATTTAAATAATATTATCTAAAAACTCTATGATATTCAATGCATGTAGAACCTGTATAAGTTCATTGGTGGTCTTTTTATCAAACTTTTTTAATATAGTATTAGTTTCCTTTATCACTGATTCGACATCACTATTTTTAATATTTGCTATTTCTTCGAATGAGAGGTTATCTACCAATAATTTTATAGTTCCTAGCTCTTTGGGTCTTAGTTGGGATACTATATTTAATGTGTACATAAGGCTATCTTTTGCACCATTGACATATAGATTTCTACGATTATAGTTTGAGGATATATACTCATGATTTGGAGCATTCATAGAATGTACATTATATATAGAATCTATAATTTCATCAATCCCAGCACCCTCCGATAAAATATCATATATACCCATACTTAATAAGAGGGGTTTGGTCTTTTCCTCTAAATTATTATAGGTCATAATTATTTTCAGAGATGGTACATGATGAATAAGGGCATTTGCTGCCAAAACACCTGAAGCCTTTGTCTCTAGGTCGTGAGAAATTATTATAATATCAGGCTTCAATAAGCTTGCCTCTAATACGCCATTATAACCATTTGTGATTATATCTATTAATTTAATCCTTTTTGAACGACTAATGGCATAGGCCAGATGCTCTGAGTGAGCACCATTAGTCGAAATTATAAGTGTTTTTATTTTATCCATAGATAGCACCCATTCCGCAATATATAGCATATATTTTTAAAATAGTATTTTGTTAGTGTTTTATTTAAGTTTATAATATTGCAGGTAATAAAAATAGTCAATAAACTAAATGCACAAAAAAGCTATGTTCTCTCTATTTGATTTTATGGTATTTAAATCTATAATTTTGCCCAAATGTATCAATTTGCTATATAATTAATAAAAGAGCTTTGAATCTATTGATGGGGAGGCTTAATTACTATGAAAAGTTTAATAGACACTAGAAGTATGGTTATAGCGGGAATATTGGCGGCTTTAACATTTATTGTAACCAGCTTTACCAAAATTCCATCTTTTTTACCAAATGCATACTACCATGCAGGTGATAGTATAATCTTTTTAAGTGCTATGACCTTAGGTGCACCAATGGCTGCATTTGTAGCAGGAATAGGATCTGCATTTTCAGATCTTTATCTAGGGTATCCTGTATTTATGATGGCAACTCTGATTATAAAGGGGGTTATGGGCTATATCGCGGGGAAATTTATGTATCTACCTAAAGCAAAGCCATCCTATATGAGAATGTTTTTAGGGATACTCATATCTGGCCTTTGGATGGTAGTGGGGTATTATACCTATGAAGTATTTGTCCTAGGCTATGATTGGCGTGCTGCACTTTTAGATGCAGCTGCTAACCTAGCGCAAGCAGGTGTGGGTGGCGCTATATTTCTTCCGTTATCATATGCAGCTACTAGGTTTAAAAGATTGTAATATCCATTATGAAAAGAGTAGTAAAAAAGGCCCAATTTTAAAAAAGATGTGTTAGACCCACCTGAATGTGTTAAGTATATCTATACATATCGTTTCTAATACACCTATATATAAATATTTGATTCTATTTATGTATGCATAATTTTATAAAAGGGTGGGTCATATATGAGGTATCGACAATCTAGCAGATTAACCATAGCTATGTTCATAATTGCCGGCCTTATATTAGGAGGTATATATCTTAGATTTGCCTGGGTGCGACATAAAGAGATGGCAAAGATAGAGGTAATTAAAATGGCTAAGGCTTTAGCTGCAATTATTACAGTGGAGGATATAGAGTCGTATGCTGAGGATGGGTTATCAGTAGACATCCAAGGCATTCCAGTTATGGGGGAGCGGTTAAGTAAGCTAGTAAATGAGACAGATTTTATTAGATTTGCCTACCTGGGTGAGAGGGAAAATGGTGAAACCAGAATTTTTGCAGATTCTGGATCAAATAATTGTAAAGATATCTCATCGCTCAGGCAAATTGCCGCAGAAGCTTCGGAGATTAATTTATCGCCCTATGAGTCAGATGGTGTTGTACTAACAGACCCTACTAGAGAGGCAGATGGCATATGGATAAGGGCTCTTGTACCAATACAGGTCTCAGCAGATACGCAAAAAGCATATGTACTTGGGTTATGCTATTCTGTTTCGCAGTGGCGCCTTGACCTATGGAGGAGAATGGTTCCAAATTTTATAATATTCATATCACTATTTATAATCTTTTTAATAATATTTACTATATGGTTTAGGACACTTAGAGAGAGTGAAAGAAGTAAGGCAGTGCTACTTTCACATCTACCGGGAATGGCTTATAGAACCCTATATGATAGGGAATGGACTATGGAATTTGTGTCAGAGGGATGTATAGAATTAACGGGCTACCTGCCAGAAAACCTACTTTATAATAGAGATCTTACTTATAATGATGTAGTTATGCCAGAGTACCGTGAGCATTTGTGGGAAGAGTGGACTAGGGTTTTAACACAAAGAGAAAATTTTAGAGGTGAATATGAGATAGAGACAAAGACCGGTGAGCGCAAATGGGTACTAGAACTCGGTCAGGGAGTATATGATGAAAGCGGAAGAGTGAAGGCCCTAGAGGGCATAATACTTGATATTTCAGAACAAAAAAGGCGTGAGGCTAGAATTATATATTTAAGAGAACGAGATTTTCTAACTGGACTATATAATAGAAGCTATTTAGAAGAGAAAAAGAAAGAACTAGAGAAAAAAGGGCACCATCCCATATCTGCCATAGTATGTGATATTAATGGCCTGAGACTTATAAACAATGCCTATGGACTTATGGAAGGGGATAGACTCATTGTAAAGGTAGCGCAGCTACTTGAAAGTAGTTGTCAAGAAAAGTATATAGTGGCAAGGACAAGTGGCGGGGAATTTATAATACTTATGCCAAATACGGACCAGAGTAAAGCTCAAGAGGCTAAGGACAGGATTGAGGAAAATGTAGATTCCTATAATAGAGCCCAGAAAGCTCCATTATACGATATAAGCATTTCTATGGGATTTAGTACAACTACACCGGAGAATAATACTATAGATGAGATTATAATAACTGCTGTGGAAAACTTACAAAATACAAAATTACTAAATAAGAGCAGCTCACATTACGCTATATTATCATCCATGATGGCAACCTTATATGCTAAGAGTCAGGAGACAGATGAACATGGAAAAAGGCTATCTTCTTTGACGAATATGCTTGGCGAACACCTTGAATTGGCACAAAGGGATATTGATAGTTTGAAACTTTTATCTATGCTTCATGATATAGGTAAAATTGGGGTAGATGATAGCATTTTAAATAAACCAGGCAGGCTCACAGACGAAGAATGGGAGCAGATGAAGCTGCATCCAGAGATTGGATATAATATTGCCATGTCAACTCCGGAGCTCGAGCATATTGCAGAATATATACTACACCATCATGAACGCTGGGATGGAAAAGGCTATCCTGAGGGGCTAAAAGGTACCGACATTCCTCTATTATCTAGAATACTGGCAGTGGCTGATGCATTTGATGCTATGACGGAGGACAGGATATATAGAAAGGGTATCTCAGAGAGGGAAGCCTTAGAAGAGGTGAGAAGATGTGCTGGTACGCAGTTTGATCCTGAAATTGCAAACCTATTTGTAGATCTCATGTCAGGGCCAAATAATGATGAGGATAGTATCTAATGGATATTAATTATATTTTATAAAAGCACAGATTATTTTACACTAACCAAACAAAAGGAAGAGAGGATGGTAATATATGCCACCCTCTCCCTAAGTTTTAATCCTTGGATTCTTCTTCGTCACTTTTATTAGTATCGTTTTTGTTTACATCATTGTCAGTTCCCGCGCCACTGCTATTTTCATTGTCTCCTTTACCACCTTCTGAATCATCTTTGTCATTTTTGGGTAGTTCCTCTTCTTTAGCTTTAATTTCAATTTTAATCTCTTTTGTTATATCTTTATATTTCGCACTTATAGTCACATTACCCGCCGATTTAGCTTTAATATTGCCATTTGCATCGATTGTAGCAACTTCTTTATTAGAGGATGCCCAGGATACATCTTTGCTGCTAATAACTTTTTTACTTCCATCACTATATTCAGCTGTTAATGTAATCTTTTGCTCTTGGCCAACTGTCATAGGCTCAGTAAGATTATTCTCGATCACTACGTCTTTAACAGTAGGCTTTGGCGGAGCATTTACAACTACCTTGAGTTTGGCAGATAGTCCCTTATAACTTGCTGTTATGGTGGCTTCGCCTGCTGCTATGGCAGTTATATTCCCCTTTTTATCTACTTTGGCAATCTTCTCATCAGAAGACTTCCAACCCTCTGCCTTATCTGTTACGATATGTTTTTTACTGCTGCTATCTATAAAGGTGAGCTTGGCATTTTCTTTTGCCTTAATATCCAATGTCATAGATGCAGGCTCTACTATCAATTGTTCCTCTGCCTCTACATTTACTTTAATCTTCACAGTCAGCTTCTCATACTTTGCCGTAATGGTGGCAGAGCCCCCAAGTTCTCCGGCGGTGATCTTGCCCTTATCTACTTTAATAATATTCTCATCAGATGATTCCCACTTGGCCTTATCCGTCACATTTTCTTGTTTCTCTCCCTTATCTGGCCTATATAGAAGCTTTAGACTATGTTCCTTTTTAGTCTTTAAAACAATGGTATCATCGGATGTTTCAAATGCTAGCTCTGGCTTTGGAGGTGGCGGAGGTAATACTTTTATACTTCCCTTTACATTCCGGCCGCCAAAGCTTGCGGTAAAGCCCGTAGTACCTTCTTTTAGGCCTGATACCTTACCGTCCTTTATAGTGGCTATATTTGTATCGGAGATAGACCACTTTGCATCCTTGGCTTTATTCACCACTTTACCATTGTCATATGTGGCATTTAATACAATATCTTCTTTTTTTCCGGATTCTACAGCTGTAGTATTAGATTCAAGTGCAAGCTTTACCATAGAATGTGCAGGCATAGAGGCCTTAAGCTTATTTGTAAGAGCCGAGTTTTTCTTTTTCTTTAAAACAGTTACCTCGGTGCCAGCAGGGCAGCTTTCATATAGCCATTTTGCATCTGCCACAGTAAGCCTCACGCAACCATGTGATGCGGGGCTGCCTAGATTCCTAACGGATGACATGGAAATGGTGGATACATCCGGTTCAGCAAATAGTACCGAATGAAAGAGTATACTACCTCGTATTCTGTTCCAGTATTGAGCATATGTATCAAACTTTGTAAAATAGCCCCAACGGCCTTTCTGTCCAGGCATTTTAAATGTCCCCAAGGGGGTAGGTGTTGAAGATTTACCAGTTGTACAGATCATCTGCCTTGCAATCTTCGTATAATTTCCTGAACTATCACGAGAGTATGCAGTTACTACTTGGTTGGTGACATCTATCTCGAGTTTATATGGCAAAGGTTTTTTTGGAGCCTTCTCCTCTTTTTCTTCTTTCTTTTCTTGCTCTTCTTCCTCCGGTTCTTCTTCGCTCTCTTCCTCTTCTTCCTCGTCCTCGTCTAATACTTCTATTTCACCTACGTCTTCTTCCTCTTCAGTAACAAGCTCTATTTCCGGTATATCTTCTTCCTCTTTTTCATCTTGCTCTTGTTGATCTTCTTCTTGTTCTAGATCTGCATGTAATTTTTCATCTTTGTCTTTTTTAGAAAATGGTAACCTACATCCTGTGAGAGTTGTTGCTAAGATAGCTATAATCAGTATTACAATGAATGCTTTTTTCATAATTGCCTCCTATCCATATGTCATACAAGGATATAATATCCATTTATATAGGGGGTGTCAATAGACGAAATGGATATCCTAGGAGAGATATTGCCGTTTAATGGGGAATTAATCAACTTGTAAGACTAACTTAATATAATATTCGCTTCTATGTGTTTAAACTGGCTCCTATGATGATATAATGGACGAAGATTACATAGTTAAAAGAATTGAAGGAGGCAGAGTAGAGTATGAGAAGGGTCGTACTATTATTTTTGATTATGATGTTAATAATATCATTTTTACCCATATATGGCCTAGCGGCACCAGATGAAAAGATTAAGATGGAGGCCAGAGTGGGATTTGATGGATACTTTCAATTAGGACAATGGATACCTATAAATGTAAGTATAGAAAATGCCGGTGAGGATATAAAAGGGGAGATAGAGGTAGTAGGTAATCAAGATGAAACCACTTCTATACTCTATTCTGCTCCGGCCATCATTCCCAAGGGGTCAAAGAAGGAAATAAATCTATATGTACTTATAAATACGCTCCAAAAAAGGGTCAATGTAGATCTTATATCCAATGGGAAACTTCTAAAAAGACTTGAAATAGATGATCTTATACCCATGTCAAGGTCTAGCTTTTTAATGGGTGTACTTACAGATGATCAAAGTGGGCTCAACTACTGGTGGGAAAAACAAAGCGGCAATAGACTATTTACAAACTATGAGCCGATCTTACTAGGGGCAGACGATATACCCGAAAAAGTAGAGGTAATGGATAATTTCTCTATGCTCATAGTGGATGATTTTGATACAGGAGAGCTCACTAGTGCCCAAAAAGAGACTCTCCTTAACTGGGTCGATGGAGGCGGTATACTTATAGTAGGTACAGGGGGCGCTGGTGCAAAGGCCTTAAGGGGCTTAGACAATATAGGAGGGCTTGAGGTTGGGGATGAAAAGACTGTTCTAAAGCCGAAGGTGCTCTCTGAATTGGCCGATATAGAGATTTTAGCAGATATTCCATTGGAGATTAGACAGCTCAACCATGACGGTTCATGGAGCCAGATAGTAGTAGATGACTCTATATCCTATATACTTATGAAAAGAAGGGGCAGGGGATATGTATTTGCATCGGGCTTTTCTCTAGGTACACAGCCTATAACAGGTTGGACGGGCAGTAAGGCATTGTGGGAAGCTGTACTCCAAGAGAATCTTGAAGGGGAAGCATTTATGGGGCTAAAGGATCCCCAGAGTCTAGATAAACTCCAAGGCGGGGGCATCCACTATGGTATATATGAGATATTGGCCAATATAAGTGAGATGGATCCACCTTCCGCAGGCAGACTTATATTAATCCTTATAATATATCTTTTAATAGTAGGCCCTATAAATTATTTTATATTTAAAAGGCTTGATAGACGTGAACTCATATGGCTCACTATTCCAACCCTTGTGCTCATATTTTCATTTGGGATTTATAATCTTGGTTCCATGGCAAAGGGCAGCGATGTGGTCACAAATACAGTTTCTATACTAGATTTATCAAATGATAGTTCTAATAAAGACGTAGCTGTCTATACAGGTGTTTTTATACCCAAAAGGGGAGATTATGAATTTACTATGGGGAATGAGAGCTTTCTAACACCATCAATGCCTAGGGACTACTATGATAATAGATCAGATGATGGAAGGGTTAAAAATATAAGAGCTAAACTATCTCAAGGATCTAATGCTAAAACTACCGTATATAACTTAGATATGTGGACAATGGAGGCGTTCTCCACAAGATACTCCCAGACGGATCTTGGAGGTATAGATGCTGACCTTTTGTATAAAAGTGGGAAAGTAATAGGTGATATAAAAAATAGTACCGATTATCCTTTAGAGGATGTAGTGGTGCTTACGAAT
>JAAZLT010000009.1 GCA_012799205.1 Clostridiales bacterium | reverse complement strand
TGACCAAAGTGATGGCGGAGTTGAGTTAATGCTTAAAGCGGCTAGTGAGACTTCTGGCAATTCTGTTTTCGAGAAAGGATCCTGTTTAACTGATTTATCATTGTTTCTAAAATACGGGAGTCCCCATAGTTTTAACTTTGGTATCTTTAGGGACTTCGCACTACCTGGAGGTGCCCATCAGCCTGATGAATATGTTGATTGCACACAATTTTTACACTATACAAAAGCTCTAGCTTTATTTCTTATGAGATATTGTGGTATATCTAACAATACAAACTTAAATGGAGGATGATGAAAATGAATAACCTAGTATTTGATTATAAGCCAGTTCCTTGGTTACCGTTTAATGATCCAGAAGTTCTAGACAAGGTACGTAAAATTAACTTAGATGATATAGAAGACTTCTCTTGGGAGCATGAGGATTTTAAAGTACAAATTGTACCAGATGTACAATCAAGTTTTGTTATAGACCTTTTTAACCGCATATATGAATCGGACTCTAAGGATCAAAAACTAACCGTTATCTTACCAAACCCTTATGCAGCTGTGTATGAAAATATTGCTAAGCTATGTAATAAGTATGGTGTTAGTTGCCGTAATCTTCATGTATTCTTTCTAAATGAATGGGCAGATCATAATGGCCTTATTGCTCCGCTTGATTATAGAGCAAGTTATGGACGTATATTTCAAAAATACTTTTATGGAAATTTAGATGCACAATTAAGACCTGACGAAAACCAGATTTATTATATGACTAATCAGAATATAGAAGACTATTCGGATATAATAGATGAGGTTGGCGGTGGTGGCGCTGATGTTTGTTATACTGCAATAGGCTGGTCTGGCAGGATAGCCTCTATAGAGCCTGAAGGTGAGTTTGTTTGTGATGACATAGAATCATATTTAAAACAAACCTCTCGTATAGCCACAAACCACATGATATCTATTGCTGAGGATTCTCTTTATGGATTATTCGCACACTCAGGAGACTATGCAAGTGTACCTCCTAAATCTGCTACAATTGGACCTAGAGATGTAGTTAATGCGAGAGATCATGTTGAACTTCAATATAAAAAATCTATAGATGGTTCAGTGACATGGCAGAGTATGATATCAAGAGTAATGCTCTTTGGGCCAATTACAATGGCAGTACCCGCTTCAATTCTTCGTTTATTTAAGGGTATATGCTTAATAGATGAGAAGGTAGCCAAAGCGATTAAGCGTGCACCTGATATTCCTGAAGAAGTATATCCATATATATAAGAGAACTAATAAGAATTATAAGGAGGAGAATATAAAGATGAATCAATCCTTTACTTTTAACCCGGCAGAATGGATACCTTTCAAGGACCTAGAAGTGCTGGAAAGATGCCGAAATATTACTCGAGATGAGATGGAGAGTTATCCGCACCCAAATCCTGAATATCGAGTGAAAATCGTTGAAGATCCTAACTCAGCTATAGCAGGAGATCTATTTTATAGGTTAAAAAAGTCTGACGAGGAGGATTCGCGATTAGTAGTAATTTTCCCTAACTCATGGAAACCGATATATGAATCTGTTACTCAAGCATGTAATAGATTTAACGTTAGCTGTCGTAATTTACATGCGTTTTGCATGGATGAATGGGCGGATAGTGATGGGAATGTCGCTCCCATTACCTTTGGTCCTTCACTTGGTGGCCATTTTCTTCGAGAATTTTATGGACAATTACGAGAAGATTTAAGGCCACCCATTGAGCAAATCCATGTCTTTACTAATGAAAATGCAG
>JAAZLT010000108.1 GCA_012799205.1 Clostridiales bacterium | reverse complement strand
GTTTGTATCTACTATTAATAGAGTAGGTATTTTGGCACGTATCATAGCAGCTCCAAATCCATGATCAGCAATAGCTAAGTCTGGCCTTATACCTTCTGCCTCAATAATTTTGTCCATATTGCAATCATCATGAGTATGTCTCACTGCACCATCTAAAAAAAGCATGGTAACATTACAAATGCTTCCTAGCCAATGTTCATTATCTTCTGACATAATAGAATATATAGATGGATTATAGAGCTTAGCGCCCTTTCCCACTAATGTTTTGCCCATATAGGTATAGGCAGGTGGCAGCGATTCCGCATGCCCAGTTGACATAAAGATAGTTCCTGCCTTTTTAGCCATTTCAACACCGACTCTAGCCGCTTTATTTATCCTCTTTTTAAATGCCTCTAAAGTTACCCAGTCCTTTCCCTTAATATAACTTATATCGCTAGATACATCACATATTTCTACAACCATTGACAAAATATCCTTTTCACTTAATCTAGGTAACCCTAAGTTATACTGACCATCACTGCCACTTTTTTGTTTTTGTATAAATTTGTCTATATTACTCATTATATTTTCCCTGGAGTGAGCACCTGGTGGGCCAACTAACAGCGAATTTGAAAGAAATTCATCCCAATTTTCAATTTTACACCTGTTCCACATTTCATATCCAAGCTTTTTCAAGAATAGATGGGGTAAAAGATTTTGCTTCTCCTTTACACTCATCTTTACTATATCTTGTTCATCTAAATTTAAATCCAAATTTCCTCCCCCTTATGCATTTTAGATTATTATTTTACTTCTTAGAGTTAAGTACATAAGCCGAGTCGATGTATTAAGTCATTCAAGTAATCGCGCCCATAAATAAGTCGTTCCTTCATCTCATCTAAATATGGTGTCTTTTCATATTCATCTATAGTGGGTACTACCCCATTACTTATTTTCTGATGGGTCTTCCATGCCAGTTGCACAATTTGTCCTAATTCATAAGCTGTTAGATCCGGATTTTTATCTATCCACTCTTTGTCAAAAATATTTGCCACGAAGAGCCACTTATGATCTTCAATTGATAGAGGCAAATCAGGACAATACTCTCCCAATATTGGAAGAATCTTTTCGAAATCTACATCTCCCATGCCAGGTGCCCTACCTTGTCTAACAATACCCTCATCGCTTAAAGTAATTATAGAATCTTTTATATGAGTAAGTTGAATATATGGTGCTACACGTTTTGCAGCTAGCACAGGATCTTCTGCATTTACGAAAGTATTCGCAGTGTCTAGGCAAACTCCTGTTAGATGGTCATCAGTAGCTTCAATAACTTTGAGAATATCAAAAGTTGTTTCAACATGCGTTTCAATATTTATTCTAGAACCATAGCGTTCTAGTATGGGCCGCAACCGATTTATCATGTGTATAGCCTTATCAATATGGCGATTCCATGGTACTGGATGATCATAGCGCTCCATATCGCCATTTATATACGTATGTAGTTCATGCCACCCACCTGCAGCAGCTGCTGCAATCTCTTTTTCTAAACATTCTTTTAATGAATCAAATCCATCCTTGTATACAAAAGGGTTAATACAAGTTATGGATACATAGGTATAGAGGTCATGTTCATCAGCATAGTCCCTCAATGTTCGTAACTCCCCAGCATCGAGATTTTCACTAAGGGTTCTAATATTTCCAAACTGCACTCCTTTAAAATCCATAGACTTTGCATAGTCTAAAATGCCGTAAGGCGAAAGGTTCAACTCTCTAATTGTAAAAGCATCTATTCCAACTTTCATTATAATGCCCCTTTCCTTTATGTGTATAAACGCTCTTCCCAAGGGTTGCTGGATATCGGCAGGCTTATAGTTCTCTTTTTATCCTTAGCTAAATATGCAGCCTCTGCTACTTCCACAGTTTTTATACTATCAATTCCATAAGTAAGGATTTCCGCTTTATCCCCCCGTGCTGCCTTGATAAACTCTTCAATACATTTTATATGTCCAGAGCCAACTTTATCATGTTCTACTTTTACAAAATCATTACTTCCTTTTTCAAAGGTGAAGGATATGCCATCTTGTTCGAATACCCTTCTGTCACTCTCAGTAAATCTAGGTTTCACAAAAGTACCATTGTTTTTGTCCTTTCCATGCATAAAATAAGCTTCTCCATGGGTTCCAGTTACATGTATAAATTCATACCAAAGTGGAAATTCCCGAGAGTCATTGGATTGAGTGTGCCAATTAATAGATAATAGTGCTAACGCACCAGAATCCATTTTTGCATTTACTACTCCTATACATTCACCTTCCATCCGCTCCGCCTCTACCAAAGTCATGGCATTAATTTCACTAATTTCTCCACCCATCCACCTGAGAGCATCTATTTGCTGTGTTAAACAACTCATAATGGCGCC
>JAAZLT010000008.1 GCA_012799205.1 Clostridiales bacterium | reverse complement strand
TTGAGGAATTCGTTAAACTCATTGAAATGATCTGTGCAAATATTATAGGGTATTTAGATGATAATAAAAAGAAGGACCTGTCCCTTGATATAAACCAAGTGATAGCCCATATACATGCCAATTATGCTAGTCTAGACTTTAATGTAAGCAGTTTGGCAGATCATTTTGATATGTCAATATCGAATTTTAGTCATCAATTTAAGAGCTATATGAACCAAAATGTATCTTCCTATATAAATAATATACGAATAAACAAGGCTAAAAATTTGATTACTTCCACCGATCTTTCTATAGGCGAAATAGCATCTGAGATAGGTTATTCACAGGCCTCAAGTTTCATACGCATGTTTAAACAAGCCGTTGGGAAGACTCCGGGAGAATATCGAATAGAATATAATGAAAATATCACAAAGAAAGAATAGCTTAGGAGGGAATTATATGGATAAGAAACCGCATATTGTTATCATTATGGCCGATCAACTACGCTATGATGTCTTAGGCAAGGGCTTTACTCCAACCATAGATAATTTAGCTAGAGAGAGCGTAGTATTTGAGAATGCATATACAGCAAGTGCCCTATGTGTACCTGCAAGGGGAGCCTTTTTTACTGGCACATATCCTTGTGAAAATGGCTGCCTCTTAAATTCCGGCAGCTTAGATGCATATGTAACTAAGCCCCTTAAAAGCCTATATGAACTACTAGAAAATGATTGGGACTCATGGCATTCTGGTAAACAGCATTATAGAACCTATCCCATCTCTATAGAGAATAGAGATGAGAATAAGACAAATTTTATAACCCTGACAAAGACATATCACGAGTATTTGGAGGAAAATAAAATACCTGCTCCTGGTGGGCCTGCATATAGGGGAATTTGTCCGGAGACGGCTACGGATAAGCACCATACTACTAAGACCTATTCACTTCCTACCACAGGCTGTTATGAGGGTGGATTTGATGCATACTTTGATGGCTACTTTGCAAAAGGAGCCGTAGAGGCAATTCAAAGGCGCAATAGGAATAAGCCACTGCTGTTAAACGCTATGTTTTTAGCGCCGCATCCGCCTTTTGATATACCTGAGCCCTATTATTCTATGGTAGATTATGATGATTTTGAGCTTCCAGAAAATGTTGGGAGCTGGTATGATGGGCAATCACCACTGCAGCTTTATCATCTGCCAGGATTTTGGGGTACAAAATACACTAAAGATGAATGGCGGGAAATCTGGCGTGTATACCTAGGTTTAGTATCCCTATTAGATAGATGTGTCCAAATGATAATAGACGAGCTTAAGGCCCAGGATATATATGACGATACACTCATTATATTTTCTAGTGACCATGGGGAAATGCTAGGTTCCCACAGATTATGGCAGAAGATGTGCCTATACGAAGAATCTATAAAGATACCTCTCATGTTCAAATTCCCCAAGAAGGAGGGTATTGCACCAAGAAGGCTTAAAGACTATGTCAGCGCTGTAGATGTATTCCCTACTATATGTGATTTTATACAATATGATCCTGGCCATGAAATGAGTGGGGCTTCCCTTATGGAAACCATAAGACATGATAAGGAGCCAAAAAATAGGGCAGTATTTTCACAATATGATGGAAATAAGAGCCTTGCAAATGCCCAACGTTGTATAATAGAGAAGGGGTACAAACTCATAATATCTATGTTTGGGGATTTAAAATACCTAGAGCTTTATAATTTAGAACAAGATCCGCAAGAGACTGAAAATTTAATCCTGTTAGAAAAGGATTTATCCATTGCCGAAGATCTACTCAAGAATTTAATATGTCATATGAAAGAAACTAACGATATATATGAGTTTGATGAGGATCTAATTAAGCAGTTTTTACAGAATGTGGATGAGGCAAATCCTTCGATTCCGTTAACAGAGATTATTTGAATCTATTGAGTTATATATTAACAAAAAAAGATAATTATATAATTGAAACACATAATAATCAAAACACATAAAGAGGTGCAGATAAATGAAAAAACCTAATATACTCTATATAATGCCCGATGAATTTAGGCAAAGCGCCATGGGCTTTTTAAACCAAGATCCAGTTATGACACCGAATATTGATAAGCTAGCCGAGGAAGGGTTGGTGTTAGAAAATGCCGTATCTAGTTATCCCGTCTGTAGCCCCTATAGAGGCCAGCTTTTTACAGGCCAATATCCATGGTCTAATAATTTAATTGGCAACTGCAATACCTCTACGGCCCAATTTGGCGTATATCTACATCCCAATAAGGAATGTTTAACGGATATACTAAGTCGCAATGGCTATGACTGTGGCTATATAGGCAAATGGCATCTAGATACGCCAGAACCGTCAGATCTTCCCTATATAGGAGCTAGACGTGGTGATGGCAAGATATGGGATGCATATACTCCAAAGCATAGAAGACATAATATTAACTTTTGGTATTCCTATGGCTGCAATGATAAACACCTAACTCCCCATTACTGGCGCAATGATGATGCAGTAGAGGATGTGAGGCATATAGAATGTTGGTCACCAGAACATGAAGCAGATATTGCTATAGAATATATAGAAAATAGGGATAACGCTATTAGAGACCCGGAAAAGCCTTTCATATTATTTTGGGCACCTAATCCGCCGCATATGCCCTTTGATGAAGTGCCGGAGCGATATAAGAAGCTCTATAATGATAAGGATCCAGAGGAACTTTTAGTAAGGCCGAATGCACATATAGATGAGGCACCGGTGGAGATTCCCGAGGGACAATTTAAAAATGCGGATGAGTTTTATCGCCTGGCAAGAGAGAATGTGGCCGATTACTTTGCAGCTGTCACAGGGGTAGATGAACAATTAGGCCGTGTATTAGACACTTTAGAAAATTGCGGTCTAAAAGAGGATACTATAGTAATATTTACATCCGACCATGGCGAGATGATGGGCAGCCATATGCTAATGTATAAGGGGCTTTGGTATGACGAGTGCTTTAAAGTACCATTTATTATTCGCTATCCCAATAAAGTGGAACCAGGTTCTAAAGACTTTTATCTAAATCCACCAGATATCATGCCAACTCTATTAGATATGGTGGGCCTCTCTGACGAACTACCTGAGGATGTAGAAGGTGAAAGCCGGGCTAAATCTATATATTCTGATTATGTTCCTGAACTAGATGAGGGATATTATATAAATCCTCAAGTAGATGCTAGGGGTGTCCAAAATAAGGATTATTATTTTGTGGTACTCCGAGATAAACACGATAATGAGACATATATTCTATATGATCTAAAAAACGATCCATATCAAATGACAAATATTGCACATAGCAATCCAGATATAGTAAAAACTATGCGAAACAGGCTTGAAGATTGGTTGCAGCGCACTAATGATCTATGGGTTAGAAGTTAATATATATATAATATCCAGCACTGCAAAGTGCTGGATGTTTTTCTCTTTATATATATTATTCACTGGTCATGGCCTGATGCCAACATCAGCAGATGTTGGATATTTTTTTTACCGATCATAATATTCTGTAAAGATATCTTTTATAACTTTAAACTTCTCGCTTCCGGCACCTGCGGGAACTTCAAGGCAGAGGCTTAAGATTACAGGATTTTCTACATTAGCCGTAAATGCTACTACCCATCCTAGCTCATCTTTCTTTTCAGATCCTAACTGCGCTGTGCCTGTTTTAGCTCCAATCTTTAGACCCGGAATATTTATATCATGCGCCGTGCCCGATTCGTCTTCTACCACATCTATGAGATAAGAATAGAGGACGTTGACAGTTTTCTCTTCCATGGCATTTTCTTTCCAAACTTCAACTTCAAAGGGCTCTAAGGTTTTGCCAAATGAGTCTCTAACTTCCCTTATGAGCTTTGGCACTAGTATATTTCCATTGTTAAAGAAGGATGTAAATAAAGTAGTCAAATGTATAGGAGAGAGGAGCATTTCGCCTTGACCATATGCTGTATCAGCTAATAGATGATCACTCCATTTTGTATCCTTATTTTTTACTATAGATGTATCTATAGAGAGTTCGAATGGAATTTGTTCGCCAAATCCGTATTTTGTAAAATAGTCCTCGAGAGCTATGCTGCCAAGTTTTAATCCTGTCCATGCAAAATAGATATTATCAGACCATACAAGGGCATTTCTAAGATTTACTTCCCCCTTAGGATGGTCTACTCTTTTGATAGGATGGCTACCCCAATCAGATGTAGGATACCATTCTCTCTCTTCTGCCTCTTTTACTATTGTATCTTTGCTAATTATACCCTCATCTAGGGCCATAGCCGCTATAAAGGGTTTTATAGTAGAACCAGGGATATGCCCTTTCACTGTTCTATTTACAAGTGGATAGTCCTTATTGTTACTGAGCTCGTCCCAATCGGCCTGTGAAATTCCGAAGGAAAAGAGGTTTGGGTCAAATGCAGGCTGGCTCAATAGAGCTAGGACCTCCCCAGTGCTAGGGTGCATAGCCACAATAGAGCCTTTATGGCCTTCCATAGCCCTATAACATATATCTTGAAGGCGTGGGTCTATGGTAAGGACCACATTATTGCCATCCTCACCATCATATTCAGCTACTATATGGGCCTGCTCATCGGAATTTTTCTTCCGAGAGATTATATATCCATTTTTCTGGCGTAAAATGTCCTCCATAACAGCCTCTATGCCTTGCTTTCCAACAATATCCTCTTTAGTATAGCCTTTTTGAGAAAGCTTCTCTAAAAGCTCTTCGCTTATACCCTGCACATATCCGGTGATATGCGCAAATTGCTCCCCCTTTATATATTGTCTTGCAGATTTTTGCATACTAGAGAGCATTACCCCCTTGACGCTTAGGACCTCATCTTTAAACTCTTGGGAAATACTAAGAGGATAAGAACGCAAAGGTACAAATGTATCGGCTTTAACCCATGTCTGATTCAATTGCTTTTTTATATAATCAGTAGATACATCTATAATGGGCGCTAAGGTGTCCACAAATTCATCAATATTTGGTATAGCCTGCGGCACTGCCCCAACTGTATAAACCTCAGAGTATTCAGCTATAGGATTGCCGTATCTGTCCAATATCGAGCCCCTAACTCTAGGGATTGGATTTACCTCTATAGTATGATTGGCCCGCATATTGGGAAAGAGCAAAGATTGTGACCAGATAACCTTCCAACTATCGCCTTCCTTAGCCATTGATATAGGGTAGACCTGCTCGAATGTAGGTACTGTATTTGTGTAGAAGGTAACAGAAGTATTGAATTTAAGTTCTTGAGGATCTTTGAGTTCATCTTCTGTTTTATCGATATTATCCGTTATTTTTGCTTGTATTTTTACTATGCCTATATCTGTAAATATATCTTCATATCTATCTACAAACTCGGTTTTTGTTATGGTCTCCCTACTGTTTAAAGAGAGAAGATCATACATTTCATTATATTTTCCATCGCTCCATAGTTGAAAATATAGATTGAGTACATCCTGTGGAGTATCCTCTTGGATCTGCTCCTCATCTTTCTTACTTTTGCTTTTTATATCTCTAACTTCAAGACTAATGCAAGAGGTTAGAAAAAATAGCATACATATAAAGATCAATAAAAGTCTTTTCAAATGCAATCACCTCAATTATATTTTGCCATCTTAAGTCTATAGAGTCAAGAAAATAAAAACTATTCTATATTTCCTATATATAGTGTATAATCATATAAGTTATTGGCTTGTCGAAGCTAAGATTATACCAAGCCAGACCTAACTATTAGGAGGTGTCTATATGGGAAGCAATCATACTATATATATACTATTGACCTACAGTGGGACATTGCCCTCGAAGGTTATTAAAAGATATACTAGAGAGCCCTATTCCCATGTATCTATTGCGCTAGATATAGAATTAACGGAGCTCTATAGCTTTGGCAGGCTAAGGCCTTATAACCCCATTTATGGAGGGTTTGTAAGAGAGGATATAATATATGGAACGTATGGAAGATTTCCGCAAACCAGCTGTGCCCTATACTCTCTTACCATAGACGAGTATGAGTATATCAGATTGAAAGAAGAGCTATATAATTTTGTAGCAAATAGTACTATGTATAGATATAATTTTCTTGGGCTGTTTGGAATAATGATTGGTATACCTATCCAAAGGTCTCATAAATATTTTTGTTCGCAATTTGTTGCCACTCTGCTTGTAAATTGTGGGGTTGATCTGTTTCATAAATCACCTGCCCTTGTTTCCCCTATGGATTTTAGAAAATGTAGTAAGCTAAACTTGATATATGAGGGCAATCTAAGAGCATATAAATTTGGATCTATGCTCCGTAGAGATCTCTCCTTTTTAGGCTAATGACCTAGCAGTAACACCATTGGATATAGTTTCTTATATATAGTATAATTGGGAACGTTATTGGAATAATATAGTTATATATAAGAATAAAGTGGCAAATTAGAAACAATTATGTCATAATTATTACAAATCCTTGACAACATATTAAAACTGTATTACAATGTCAAGCAATAATCCAAATGCTGCAAAATCAAAGGAGGGTTTTTAATGGAATCTGATTCATGGAACATGTTTAGAAATAAGTATTTTATAGTATTTCTAGCTGTTCTAATAATCTTTACGGCAATAGCCGTGGGTTTTGCGCAGTATATTAAAAATAAGAGTAAGGTTGTTATGCTAGATGATGATGGAGAGATAGTAGAGCTTGTGACTATGGAAAATACAGTGGAAGATCTACTAAAGAAATATAATATTGTTTTAGGCCCTCATGACAAAATAGTACCAAATGTGGATACAGTACTTGAAAAGGAAAATGAAATTGTCATAAAGAGGGCAACAGTAGCAAGGATTATTGTAGATAGTGATTTAAAGACAGTATATCTTACAGAAGGGACTGTTAAAGATATACTGGACGAGGCGAATGTCAAACTTGGAGAAGATGATTTAACAAGTCATGAATTAGATACTCCGCTTACGGAAGGGCTTTTCATTACGGTAAATAGGATAACCAAGGAGTTTGTTACAGAGACAGTTGAACTTTCTGCTGAGAAAGCTGAAAGTGATAATGAGTATCTAGAACATGAAGAGGTAGAAAAGACATACTTGGTGGTCTATCAAGATGGGGAAGAGATATCTAGGGCCTTACAAGAGGAGCTTATAACACAGACTTCTAGGATACCATTTAAAGAAGAGGTAAAGAATAATAATAAATTGGAAATAGGAAAGCAAAAAATTGTCCAAGAGGGCAAAGAGGGCCAGATGGAGAAAAAAATAATGGTGACCTATGAAGATGGTAAAGAGACTTCTCGTGAAGTAGTAGAGGAAACTATACTTGCAAAGGCTCAAGATAAGGTAGTAGAAAAGGGAACTATGAAAAAACCAGAGCCGAAGCCGGCCTCACAACCTAAGACAACTGAGGTAGCCTCACGTGGTAGCGGTAGGGGGACAGCCCAAACCTTTAGAGCCACTGCCTATACCCACACGGGCAATAGAACGGCTACGGGCGTATGGCCAAAGGTTGGTATGATAGCTGTGGATCCACGTGTGATTAAGCTAGGTTCTACAGTATATGTAGAATTCCCAAAGCCGTATAGTCACTTAAATGGAAACTATAAGGCTACAGACACCGGTGGCGCCATAAAGGGTAATATAATAGATGTATTCTTTGAGACGAGGGGCCAATGCAGACAGTTTGGCAGAAGAACTGTGAAGGTGTTTATAAACAGATAGAAAATAGGAGGGCAGAAGTTTTTCTGCCCTCTATACTTTTAACTGCTCATTTTATTTTTAGACCTTTAAACACATTGACGAAAAAGAGTAATTCAAGCACATTCATATAGAAGCAGGGTCTTCCAAAATAACTAAATTTAATCTAAGATATAAATGAAGATGCAAGTCTTATATATAAGACTTGCATCTTTATGAATTAAAGATAATGTAAACTTATATTTTTATATATGTGAACAGGGAAATAGTGATATAATATAAATTGTATTTTTGATATTATAGGGGGCTAATTAGTATAATACTGATTATATGAGGGGCGGTTTATATGGAGATTGCAGTAATTGGTAGTATAAATATGGACTACAATAATAAGGTAAAGTCCCTTCCGAAAAAAGGGGAGACTATTGTATCCCAGAGCTTTAAAATGGCAGGAGGGGGAAAGGGGGCCAATCAGGCCATAACAGCTAAGAGACTTGGAAAGGAAGTCTATATGATAGGAGCCTTAGGAGAGGATATTGCAGGGGATATACTATTTCAAGAATTAAAGGCTGAAGGTATAGATGTAGATGGGATACAAAGGGTTAAAGAGCCTACGGGGAATGCGTTTATCACCATAGACGATATGGGAGATAATACTATAGTAGCCTATCTTGGGGCGAATGCATATGTGAACAGGGAGATAATAGATAGGAAAAAGAGTGTACTAGAGAGGTGTCAAATAATTGTAATACAGCTTGAAATCCCCCTAGAGACTGTCTATTATATATGCTCTATCGGATATGATATGGGGATACCTATTATATTAGATCCAGCGCCGGCTGCGTCATTATCGAAAGATATATATACTAGCATACATACCATAACTCCCAATGAGACGGAACTTAGAAGCCTTACAGGTGAAGATGATATAGAAAGAGGGGCTGAGAAATTATTATCCCTTGGAGTGAAAGAGGTTATTGTAACTCTTGGCGAAAGGGGATGCTATTATACAGACGGCTCTTTAAGCACATATATAGATGCATTTACTGTAGATGCCATAGATACAACAGCAGCGGGAGATTCTTTTAATGGGGCGTATGCCGTAGCTCTAGTAGAGGGACAATCTAAAATAGATGCACTAAAGTTTGCAAATGCAGTAGGCAGTCTTACAACAACTAAACTTGGTGCATATGACGCACTACCCCTTAGAGATGATGTAGAGAAATTTTTAAAAAGATGATAGGAGGGTAAAGTTTTTGATATCACCTAGCCAGGTAAAAAAACTATTAGATAGACATGGATTTCAATTAAAGAGAAGTTTAGGTCAAAACTTTTTAATAGATGCAAACATTTTAAATAGAATAGTAGAAGGAGCAGAAATAAAAGAAGACGATAATGTACTTGAGGTGGGTCCTGGAATAGGTAGCTTAACAAGAGCCCTTGCCCGGGTATGTGCTAAAGTGGTAGCTGTAGAGATAGACAGGGCCCTATTTCCAATACTAGATGAGACTTTGAAGGATTATGACAATGCATATATAATCCATGGGGATATATTAAAAATAGACCTAGGAAAGATTATGACGGAGTATTTTGAGGGGGAGCCCTTTAAAGTAGTTGCAAACCTGCCCTATTATATAACAAGTCCCATACTTATGACATTTTTAGAAAGTGATTTGCCATATGAAGATATAACAGTTATGGTACAATCAGAGGTAGCAGATAGGATAATGGCAACGCCTGGCACAAAGGACTATGGGTTATTGACGGTGGCCATCAATTACTATGCAGAAGTATTTTTTATAGCCAAGGTACCACCTAGTGTATTTATGCCACGACCCAAGGTCAGCTCCCAGGTAATTAAACTAGTTCGCAAAGCAGATCATATGCTGGATAAATCTGCAGAGGAGCTATTTTTCCAGGTTATAAAAGCAGCCTTCTCTAAAAGGAGAAAGACCCTGCTAAATGCCCTATCTAGCTACCCTTCTATAAAGAAAATTGGGGATAAAGTTTATATTAGAGAAATACTGGGTAAGGCAAATATAGATCCGGCTAGGAGAGGTGAAACTTTAGACTATGAAGAATTCGCATGTATAGCCCAGATATTAAGGCAACATTTGAGCCCATATGACATATAGTATAATGATATGCTTTTAAAGGAGGTATGGGCTAAATGCTTGGTAAAAACCA
>JAAZLT010000107.1 GCA_012799205.1 Clostridiales bacterium | reverse complement strand
CATGCTAGAATATAAAATATATTAGATGCTATATAGGATATGGATGTAGCTAGGCTAAGCCCCCCTACCTTTAGGCTTTTAATTAGCATAAAGTCTACAACCACATTGGTGGTCACTGCCACAGCTCCGTTTACCATAGATGTCTTTGTATCTTGCATAGAGTAAAAGGCTCTATTAAATACCTGTCTTACTGCAAACGGTAGAAAACCTATAGCCAAAAAGATAAGAGAGAAAGATGTGAGGCTAACATCCTTTGCCCCAAATTCCCCCCTTTTAAATACAATAGTTACAATGTCTGTACTATAAAAAATAGTTATCATAGTAATTGGTATCATGACCATTGTAAACATATTGATGGATCTTGATATATACGAGTTTAAATCTTTATAATTTTCTCTAGCAGACATCTGTGAGAAAAATGGATATATTACAATCATAACAGTAGATGTAAATATACCATCTACAAACCCCACTAGGCGGCTAGAATAATTTATAGCTGAAATGCTGCCTAGTTCTAAATTTGACGCCAGTGCCTTATCTACAATTCTATTTATTTGAGATATACCAGAACCTATTAGAACTGGTACTATGAGTAAAAGTAATTTTTTAATAAGCGGATCGCTAAAATCTACAATAGGCTTATATGTATATTTATCCCTTACAAGAGCCATCATTAGAAATGTCTGTATTATGGTAGCAAGTAATGATGCCACTGTTAGAGCATATACACCGTATTTTCCAGAAAATAATACCGTTCCAAGTATTACTATAAAGTTGACCACAAAGCCCATCATAGCAGGCCCATAAAACTTATCATTTGATCTTAATACACCGGTTAGTATAGATGCTATCATGCTAAATACAGAGCCTATGAAAAGTATCCTAGTAAGCTGTGTTGTAAGGTCGTAAAGCTCCCCTGAAAATCCAGGTGCCAAAAGATTTACAAGCCTTGGGGATAATATTAGCCCAAAGATAAGAAGAAGGCAGCTTAATATGCCTATTATATTTATTATATTATTAGCAAATCTATTGGCATTGTCTCTCCCATCTCTCACTAAGAGATTTGTATACATTGGTATAAATGTTGTGGATATACTCGCACTTAGAGTTGCAAATATAAGACCTGGAACACTATTTGCCATAAAGTAGGCCTCAGCCTCCATACCTCCCCCGAAGTAATAAGCTATTATAGATTCCCTTGCAAATCCTAATATCTTGCTCAAAAGGGATATTATCATAAGTATAGTTGTTGTCTTTGCCAGTTTTTTAGCTGTCGTCATAAGTTAACCTCACAATAGTCTTATCAAAAACTTTCCAAAATAGAGCGTATATATACTACCATTTACCAAATACATTTGCAACAATAATTTTTACATACCATCGGGATTTTTTTCTTGCCAGCGCCATGAATCTTTGCACATCTCGCTTAAACCCATCTCAGCCTTCCACCCAAGCTCTTTAGAAGCTTTAGTAGGGTCTGCATAGCAGATGGCTAAATCTCCAGGTCTTCTATCTACTATCTCATAGGGAATCTTCTTTTCTGATGCCTTTTCAAATGCGTGTATAACATCTAGTACGCTATATCCTGTACCGGTCCCTAAGTTAAATGCATCTACGCCTTTAGAATCTAGTATATATTCTAGAGCACTTATATGTCCCTTCGCAAGATCCACCACATGTATATAATCTCTGACACCTGTACCGTCATGTGTATCGTAATCATCGCCAAATACGTAAAGTTTTTCTCTTTTACCCACTGCTACCTGCGTTATATATGGCATTAAATTATTTGGTATGCCACTTGGATCCTCACCTATATCTCCACTCTCATGAGCGCCAATGGGATTAAAGTACCTTAAAAGTGCTATAGACCAATCCTCATCTGAATAAGATAAGTCCTTTAATATCTGCTCTATCATAAGCTTTGTCTGCCCATAGGGGTTTATTGCACCAAGGGGCATATCTTCTGTAAGTGGGGATTCATTTTCTGGACCGTAAACCGTGGCAGATGAGCTAAATACAATGTTTTTAACCCCGTATTCTCTCATTACATCACCACGAATAATTGTGCCTGTAATATTATTATGATAATAACTTAGGGGCTTTTCTACAGATTCTCCTACAGCCTTAAGACCTGCAAAATGCACTACTGCATCTATATCATTTTCGCTAAATATTATCTCTAAATCATCTCTATTTAATATATCTGCCTCGTATAGACTAATGTCTTTTCCTGTTATATTTTCAATCCTTTTGATGGCCTCTGGTTTACTGTTTGAAAAGTTGTCTACTATTATTACTTCAAATCCTGCATTTAAAAGTTCTATGCAGGTATGAGACCCAATATATCCTGCTCCACCAGTTACTAATATTGCCATATCTATCAAACTCCTATCCAAGTTTTAATTAGTTGAGGCTATTATATCACAAAGAGCCATAAAAATGTAAATCT
>JAAZLT010000106.1 GCA_012799205.1 Clostridiales bacterium | reverse complement strand
ATATTGCTAAATTCATCTGCATAGTAATATCTTCCCCGCCCCTTCATGGCAATGCTCTCTAAAAATGCTTTATCCGCTCCTTGCCCTAGGGCTACAGTAGATAGTGTAATGTCCTCTAATTCCAGTTTTTCTAGAATCTTCTCATATGGCGCTGGCATAGACTGACCATCAGATAAAGCTATTATATGCTTAAGTTTTGCGTCTATCTTATTAAGAGCCTCGTAAGCATCTACAAGTCCAGGATACATATCCGTTCCACCACCTGTCCTAAGGGTGGCTATCTGATCATATATCTTTTCCCTATCCTTTGCTAGGGTGGGCTCCACTACCCAAGTAGTAGCAGTATCAAATGCTACTACCCCCACTGTATCTACAGGTCTTAATGTCTCCACCGACTTAATGGCCGCTTCCTTTGCAAGATCTAATCTTGTAATTCCTCCAATCCCCTCCATCATACTGGCAGACCTATCTATTACCAATATAAGTCCTAAGTTTGGAATATTAGCCTTACTAGATATGTCCATACTAAGGGGTAGTATTTCTTCTAGTATAGAGCCCTCATAGCCACCTAGGGCAAAGCTATTGTCTCCGCCAATGACCATAAGCCCACGGCCAAGCCCCTCTACAAAGTTTTCTATTATAACCTCACTATCGCGCCGCAAATCTTCTAAAGATACATTGGCAAGTATTAGCCCACTATATCGCCTTAACTCATCAAGGGTTTGGGGAAAGGCACCTACATCTATCAGATTATAGTCAACATCCCCCGCATTTAGTACAGATTTAATCTCATCTGCACTCCCCTTTGCACCTTCTACGATTCCCACCAATGGTCTGCCCTCTACATATGTAAATCCTGCCATTTGGTTATTATCTAAATTATAATCATCTATATCTATCCTAGCCTCATATCCAATTATCCCCGTCTTATCCGTGCTATGCCTAAATAAAAATATATTCTGGCCCCTTTGTATATTTAGCTTATCTGTAGCTATGAGCTCTTTATCTGCATAGAGCTTTAGGGGGACGTTCTCTATGGCTATATTGCTATCTATATATACCTTTATATCATATTCTTCCCCCTTGTAGATAGTCCTAGGGAGATCTATGGAGGTTATCTGCATATCATTTTGTACACCAGTGGGAATATAATAAGTGTCAACTATTGTATCATGTCTTTTGAGCTGCCCCGCATAGGAGAGTGCATCCCCTACATTTTCTGCCCCGTCTGATATTAAAACTATTCGTCTATTTGTATCCGGTTCCATCATAGAAAACCCTAGCCTAAGACCTGCCTCCATATTAGTGAAATTCGCCTCAGGTACAGTCTCTATACGGCTAAAGTCTATATCTTTAGCTAGTGGATGTTCCACTAGGGCATTTGTCCCGAATGTAGCTATACCTACATGAAATTTATCTATCTTATGTTCTAGACTCTTTTGTATAAACTCCTGTGCTTTTTCCTTTTCAGTACTTAAACTATAGGATCTATCCACTACGAATATTATAGATGTAGTATTAGAATATCTTACAAATTCTAGGCCTGACAGGGCTAAAATAACCAAAGTCATGATTATACATCTTAGAATAGCTATTAGTCTATCTTTAGTTGTGACTATGCCATTATATCTTTTATACAGCCATATTGTATATAATAATACTGGCAGTAAAAGTAGAAGAATTGGCCATCTAGTAATATTAATACCCATATGAATACACCCACCATTCTGCCATTAAAAGCATCAAAATCGTCCACAATATATATCTAAAAAGCTCCCTTGATATTATCTTATTTGGCTTAATATCAGTGTTTAGCTTGCCTTCCATATCTTGAAGTTTCAAATTAGATTCAGTATGGACTGGAAAGTTTACTCCAAAATAATCTATATATTCACCTTTCTCTGTCTCCTGGAATACCTTATATATCCCTAGCTCTTGCAATGGGTCACTTATATGTCTATCCCCTGATGGGGCTATAACTTCTATATGTTTTGCGCTTGGAAGACTTATAATATTTGCCTCTTGCCCAGCATATAGATTCTCTGCTCCCATATTAGTATTAGGTAGCATCCAATCTAAAATATTATATATAAGTATGGGAAAATCCTTCTTTAATGGCAAGTCACTTCTTTGTAAATCAAACAAGAACGCTATTATCTTCCTACCATCTATTTCCCCTGCGATCAAAAGTGGATCTTCACTACTCTTTACTATGATATCTGCCCATTTAGGAGAATCTACGCTCTTAAAATTTCCTATATATGTATCGTCAAGTTTTACATAGTTTAAAATCTCATCAGATAGCATAGAGCTGCCAAGGCTTATATCTGCCGCCTTACGTTCGTCTCCTAAATAAATACTTAGATCTGGTAAATCTTCTTTAATTCCCGCTAATATTATATGTCCATCTCGTGGCACAGTTTCAATATTAGTACTGTCTAATATATATATATCATAACCACTTAAATTCTCTACCTCATTTGTATCTGCCTTCACTAGTTCCAAACCTTTATAATTCCCTACTGCTCTTTCTAAAAATATATTACCACTTGATATGAAAAGTCCATCATATTGGGTCTTCTCATCTACAGCCAAAAATCTTCTATTATCTGCTATTAGATTATCATCTATATCTATAACTACTTCTAAAACCCCTATACCTTTTGGTATACCCTTCCAATATATATTCTGCGTATCCCCATCATCTATATAAATTTCCTTTACATCCATAAGTATTCCATCACCATAGCACTCTATAATTATATCTCCTCTATAGCCAAAGCTCTCTATATTAGATAGCGCTATAATTCCCTCTTGACTAATGGAATAACTAAGATCCCTAATTGCTACATTGTCGCCATTTTCATTTATCACTATTGAATTATAATTTCCACCTTCAAAATCAAACTGGGTATCACTGTATATGAGTATCTCAGCCCCTTTTAGATCAGCTGCTAGACTACTGGCCATAGAAAGAGCCTCTTCTATATTAGCGCCGGCGTTTTCCACCTCTAGCCCTTCTATTGCCCTTCTAAGGATTTGCCTATCCCCTGTGGCCCTTGCCAATATCTGCGCCCTAGCACCCATAGATATAATAGCCATTCGCCTATCTTTATCCATTCCGTCTATAAGCTTTAAAATCTGCTCTTTTGCATGTTCATGCCTTGATGGGAGTACATCATTAGCTTGCATGCTGCCAGATAAATCTATTACAACTATTACATCTCCCTCCACTACCATAGAGGGTACATAGGGCCTAGCTATAGCAAATACTAAAGCCATGGCAATAAGAAGCTGCATTAGCATTAGTATATTCCTTTTAAGTTTTTGCCAAGGCCTATTGACATTTGTATCCTTTAAGGTTCTGTCCCATAAGTATGTAGAAGAGACTATAAACTCGGTATGCCTTGGTTTTAGCATATATAAAAGTACTATTATTAAAATTGAACCGCCGTATAAAAATCCCCAAGGATTAAAAAATCTCAATTTTTAGCCTCCCTCATCTCAAAACACCCTCTTTAAAGAGCTTATGAAACACTATTTTCTCCAAGCTCATATCCGATATAATGGGTATGTAGTGAATATCTCTTCTGTGAAAGTATTCTCTGTTTTCATTGAAGAAACTCTCTACATTTTTCCTATATTCACGCATTATAGCTGCATTTGCTATTATATTTAGCCTTTTATCATCTTCCGAATCTACAAGCTCAATGCTACCATTTAGATCAGGGGTAATCTCTTGCGGGGCTAATACATTTAAGATTATTACTTCCTGCTTTTTATATAGTAAAAAGTCTATACCCTCTCTATAGTCATCTTTGGAGAAAAGATCTGATATGACTATGGATATACCGCCTCCCTGCCCTAGCGTCTGAGCACTTTTTATAGCCTGGGTAATAAATGTTTCACCGCCAAATTGGATATTTTCTATGGCATTGAAACTTTTATGAAAGCTCTGTTTGCCGGAGAATATCTGACTCCTTTTCTGGGTTTTATTACTAAGAGTCGATACAATTACCCTATCTAAGCTAGAGAGTGCTATATATGAGAATATAGCTGCTAAATTTTTAGAAAGGGCTCCCTTATTTGGCATGCCATAATCCATAGATTTGCTGGCATCTAAGAATATAGT
>JAAZLT010000105.1 GCA_012799205.1 Clostridiales bacterium | reverse complement strand
GCCTTACATATCTGTATAGAATTGTATATATTTATATGTTATACTATAAATATCAAATATTAGACAATGCTGGAGGGATACCTATGTCAAAAAGAATACTATGGGCTTTCGATCAGAAGGATACTATATATGTAAAAGAAGAGTCCAAGAAAGCAGGGAATGAAAAAAGTTTTAAATTCAAGCTGACCCGATATAAAAACAGCCAAACCCATGAGGAAAGGTTGAGGATTGAGTCCTTTTTGGAGGGAAATGAGAATGGATACATAGACACCTCAATATATAATTTAGATAAAGATATAAAGGACTTTAGAAAGTATGGGGTAGCTTTTAGTGATATAGTGTATATGGATTTAAGGCAGGAGATATTGAAGCGTTATCTCTCGTTGGAAACAATTACGGCAGAGCAAGATGATAATGCCCCTAAAATGGTTAATCCCGTAATAATGGATATTATTCTAAGAATGATTGCTGAGGCAGCTGAGCAATATGGTAAATCGGGGGATGGACGTTACAATATACCCATAGTGGATTTCAATGATCTAATAAATAAAAGCGAATACGGAGAATATGACCTCAATTCAATAAAAAAATGGCTTAAGGATAAAGGATATACGAAATGCTCAATAGGAAGGACTTCCACCCTTGCAAGACTTAAAAAGAATCAGAACCCAACTAGGGTTATCAGTTTATATGCTGATAAAATTGAGAAATATATAAACGTAGAAGATAAAAAGAACAAGGAAAATCAGATAGATGGCTAGGAGAACATTATCGATAATACCATATTATGGTGGAAAGCAACGTATGGCTCGTTTTATAGCCGATATGTTAAACTATGATGATTCGGATATATATATAGAGCCTTTTGGTGGTGCTTGTAGGGTATTACTTAACAAGCCTAGACATGAATATGAAATATATAATGACTATGGTGTGGGTGTTACAGCACTTATGAAGGTAATGTCAGATCCTGAAGATGCCAGGGAACTTATTTATAGGCTTTATGAAACAGAATATAGCCAAGAGCAGTTCGATAAGGCTAAAGAGATATACGACAATGCGGAACTAGATCTATTGGATGATACGGGGGGTAGGTTAGTAAAAGAGCTAAAAAAGTTATTAGTTGACTATAGGTTCATCAAAAAAAATATAAGCCATAAGGATTTTATGACTGTATTAAGAAATGTAAGTCATATTAAGGACTTAGGCAACAAGATTAAAGGTGAGACTTCACAGAAAAGAAAAGCGATTTGGGCGGAGATTAAAAGGCTATCAACCACATATAATACTATCCGTGATGCAGTTGAGGAGCAGGGATATGTAATGCGTGGAAGGGATTTAGACCAAAGTATAAATCCTGTAGATATGGATATGGAATTAGCTATAGCTACATACATAGTATTTAAGCAAAGCAGAGATGCTATGGGTCAAAGTTGGAGCAGGGGAAGGATGTCCACTGACCAGTATAGGAACCAGATCCCTAGACTATTTGAATGTGCTGAAAGAATGGAAGGGGTTAGCGTACTTAACATTGATGCTATGGCTTTTTTTAAAAAATATGCGCTTGAGAAGAATACTAATGAAATAGATAATAGCAATCCAAGCTATATGACAATACTTGAGTGGATAAATAACCCTAGGGTAATGATGTATTGTGACCCTTCATACATAAGAATTGAGGATGAAGAAGAACTATTAAAGGATATTGACTTGGCAAAGGAGGACAATATATCACAGAAAATTAGAGAACTTCATGGGGATAAAATGCCGAGAAATCTTGGAAAACTATATGCTATGTCCTTTAGTTATGCGGATCAGGAGGACTTTATAAAAGGCATATATGACGCAAAATGCAAGGTTATGATATCCAACTATGACCTTAAGCTATATAACAAGTATTTAACGCCAGAGAATGGCTGGAGGCGTATAGAGGTAGAAAGTTCAACTTCGGTGGGTAGTAAGGTAGATAACAGGCGGATAGAAGTTTTATGGTATAATTATTGACAAGCGAGGTTTAATGGGCTATATTATAAATAGAAGCCGATTTGGATATAAATGTAACCAGTGTAACCGGTGTAACCAGTGTAACCAAACCATAATACGGGACATTGATATATTATTTTACGTCTTTAGAGTATAGCCTAAAGGGACTAGCTGAAACGGGTATATAAGTGTTTACTTAGAGT
>JAAZLT010000104.1 GCA_012799205.1 Clostridiales bacterium | reverse complement strand
TTGCAGCCCAAGCCGATAGAATAATCAGATTAGAGGATGGGCAAATAACTACAGATGAGGTGGTGCGCTATGAAAAGCTACAAAGCACTGACAGGTAGGTACCTAAAGACACAAAAAAGGCGCACAGCACTTACCATTATCGGAATAATACTCTCTGTAGCCCTAATCTCAGCCATAGGTACAATGATCTCTAGCTCCAGAGAAGTCCTTATAGAAAATACTATAGAGGATGGAGGCAATTGGCATATCAAATTTGACAATGTAAGTGGCGATAATTTAGGGCTTATTAAAAACAATATAAATATAGAAGATGCTTCAATAACCTCTAGAACTGGTGTAGCTCCAATAAATAAGACAAGTGACGAAGATTTAGAGGCAGATGGAAATGCTCCTCCCTATACCTATCTTGTTATTGACAGTTATGATGATAGTGCACTTGATATGCTTCCTGTGAAGATAAAGGAGGGCCGAAAACCTGAGGAGCCAGGGGAAATAATTATAGATTATTGGGCATTAGACTTTATGCCCGGAAAGCCTGAGCTTGGAGATACAATTACTTTAGATATAGGAATGAGAAAAGGCAAGGCTAGCTCCTACTCAGACCCTGAAAACCATGAGGCTGATGAAAAGTGGGACAATGTGGCTATATCTTCTGATATACCTTTAGAGGATGAAACTTTCGAGTCTAAAGGGCATAAGGAATATACTATAGTAGGGCTTATACAGCCAAAGTTTGAATGGTCTCGCAATTATTTTCCCACTGCCATAGAATATCTGGATAACAAAAGTATACCTATCAATCAGAAGTATACTATTCATTCTACCTTAAAGATTATAAAAGATGTAGAAGATAAAGCTAATACTATAATAGAGGATGCAGGTCTTAAAGACGTAGATATTCACTATCACAATAGGCTCCTAAGCCTAAGTTTTAAGAGTGTTGTGCCTCATATTGATGCCGCAACTTTAGCAATACTCATATTTATTATATCGGTTATAGTAATTGCCACAATCGCAGTTATATATAACGCCTTTAATATATCTGTTTTAGAGAGAATAAGTCAGTTTGGAATACTTCGCTCCGTCGGTGCATCTCCAAATCAGATAAAGAGAATGGTCTTAAAAGAGGCCTTTATAGTCAGTCTTATAGGAATCCCAATAGGTCTATTTTGTGGAGTATTTGCCATGCAGATTGTGATGGGCTTTGTGAAGAGGTTTGGATTTGATGTATTTGACAATTTCAAGGTCACGATAGACCCTACAGTATTTATTATAAGTTCTATTATAGGCCTTATGACTGTATATCTATCTGCACTTGGCCCTGCAAGAAGGGCTTCTAGGATATCGCCTTTAGAGGCTATAAGAAATACTGGGGATTTTAAAAAGGATTATCTGACAAAAGTTAAAAGTGGAAGATTGGCCAGATTACTATTTGGTACAAAGGGACAAATAGCTTACAAAAACCTTGCTAGAAACAAAAGAAGATTTAATATTACAGTGTTCTCCATGAGTATAAGCATAATTCTATTTATAGTGTTTTCTAGTTTAATAACCTTTTTCTTTAAAGCCAGTTCTACGACCTTTACGGATGGAGCCGACTTTATACTCTATGAATCAGGTAGAAGAACCAATGCAACTCCACTTACAGATATGCACTATGAGGAGCTAATGGAGCTTGAAGAGGTAGATAGAGTATATAGAACTGGTGAATTTAGCATAATTACTATAGTTCCTGAGGATAAGATAAATCCAAAATTTGATGAAGCAACTAGAGACTCATGGAAGAGTCTAAATGATGAAGATAGTAAAATAGACAGCTCTATGAGAAAGATCTATAATAACTCCATTATAAAGATGGGAAATGAAAACCTAGAGATGCTAAAACCGTTTTTGCTACAGGGTCAAATAGACAGTGAGACTTTAAATAGCCAAAATGGGGTAATACTCATAAGGGATTCTAATGTATATAATGAAAATACTAAAAGATATTCTCTCATGCCAGTAACTACCTTAAAGCTAGGGGATACTATAGATATATCATTTGACTATTATGAAAGTGATGAGGATTATACTATTGAGACCCTTAATATTGTAGGGATAGTCGAAAAGGGGATTCTAGATTTTGAATTTAATTTAAATGGCGGTCTGTATCTTATAACCAGTGATGAGCTCTTTGATGAGCATGATATATACCCACATTCTTTTAGATGGAATATTACATTAAAAAATGGCGCCCATAAGGAGCCTGTTCTTAAGTATATAAAAGAGCTTGCAGAAAATAACCGAGGTGTAGACTTTTGGGATATAGAGGCTGAGGCAAGAGAAGATAAAAATGCAGCGGTAATAATGAGCGTATTTCTATATGGATTTGTAGCGATAATTACCCTTATAAGTTCGCTTAATATCATAAATACCATAAGCACCAACCTACTGCTTCGAACTAGAGAACTTGCCATGTTTAAGGCTGTTGGTATGTCTCAAAGGGGCGTAAAGA
>JAAZLT010000103.1 GCA_012799205.1 Clostridiales bacterium | reverse complement strand
CCCGCCATATGTCTTAGTTTAAAGCCTGATAAAAAGACAGTATCAGGGTCTGCAAGATCTGTAGGAGATGTATCCATATATGATCTATTGGAAAAGAGCAAAAAATTTCTACAAAAATTTGGCGGACATAGCCAAGCCGCTGGCATGTCTTTAGATATAGATTCAGTTGATGACTTCAAATCCTGTATACAAAACCTACTTCCCTTGAGCAAAGGCGTATCCGAAAGGCTTGTAGATATAGATGTAGTAATAGATATATCCCATGTGAATGACTCTCTACTTAAAAGGGTGGAGAAGATGGCGCCATTTGGTCATGGATTTGAAAGACCTGTATTTAGCTCGGAAGATGTGGATATAATTTCAAATAGCCCCATTGGCAAGGGGCATAGAAGATTTTTATTCTCTGCGGGAGAACATAGAGTAGGTGGCATATGGTGGTGGGCTCTACCGATTGCAGATAGGATCCAGGAAAAAGGACATATTATATATAATTTGGGTCGTGATAACAGGAGACTGTCTTTAAACATATTAGATATGGGGGAAGGTAGTAAAAGATTCTCTAAGTGCATAAGACTGGGATATGATATAGCCTGGAGAGATTTTAGAGGAAAAAGTAGCAGGGATATATTAAATAAGTTTAGCACGGGACAGATATATCACGAGGGCGTAGGTGAGAAAATTCAAGGGGCTAGAGTACGATACGATATAGATGTAGACAATAGGCTTATACTACTTACCATGCCCCCAACCCCTTGCATATTTAGAGAACTCGTAATTGGAAGCGGTGCAAGAGAGGTCGTGCTAGGTTTCCAAGATGAAAGTACACAGAGCTTAAACTCTATACTGAAGATACTACAGAGCATGTTAAAGCATATAATAAAGGAACAAGACGGAGTGGTGAATATAAGGGAGCTAGCTGTGGCGCTCAAAGTGGCAGAGGAATTTGTGGAAATCTGCCTTGAATATTTAAAAGAAAGAGGCGCTATAGACTATACATGGGAAGAGAAAGGTATGATATTTATATTTAAAGGAGAGGAAAGAGGGCTAGGTAAAGGACCTGAACTGATGCTTAGAAATGCATTCACAGAGATGAGGGCATTTAAACGATATATGTATAAAAGTAGCCCAGAAACTCTCTCCAAGCTTATATCCGCACAATAGAGCTATAGATTTTTTAAAGATGGCATTTTTATAATGACATCTTTTTTTTATGGCTATAGTCATTTAGCATTATTTTAAAGATAAATTAATAAAAAGATCAAAAAGTGGTTGAAAGTGGAGCGAAGTGGTGTCATAATATAAACTAAGGGGTGGGCTATATGTTTATTGGAGAACATCAACATACTATAGATCCAAAAGGGCGTATAATTATGCCCGCGAAATTTCGTGAATCACTTGGTGAGAGTTTTGTAGTTACCAAGGGTCTCGACAATTGCCTTTTTGTATATCCCAGCCCTGAATGGAAGGTCTTAGAGGAAAAGCTTCGCACTCTGCCCCTTACTAGCAAAGATGCTCGTGCCTTTACAAGATTCTTCTTTGCAGGTGCATGCGAATGTCAATTGGACAAGCAGGGAAGAATTCTCATTCCAGCCAATTTACGCGAATATGCAAAACTAGATAGGGAAATCGTAACTATAGGGGTACTCTCCAGAGCTGAGATATGGGCTAAGGAAGTTTGGGAGGGCTATAACGAACAATCTGATATGGACCATGAAGCCATATTCGAACGCATGGCAGACCTGGGGATATAGAAGGAGTGGGATATGAACTTTTTACACAGACCAGTATTATATAAAGAGACTATAGAGAATTTAAACTGTAAACCTGGCCATATCGTAGTAGATGGAACATTGGGCGCAGGTGGACATGCCCAGGGCATACTCGAGGCTATACTGCCTGGGGGCATTCTAATAGGAATTGATAGAGATCCAAGAGCTTTAGAGCATACAAAGGAGAAACTGTCAGTATACAAAGATGCCTTTAAGCCTGTACATGGAAACTTTGCTAATCTAGAAGAGATACTAAGCTCTCGCAATATAGATTATATAGATGGGCTTCTACTAGATATTGGAGTATCATCGCCACAGCTAGACGATGCAAGTAGAGGATTTACATATATGGAAGATGCTCCATTAGATATGCGGATGAATCCTCAGGACGAATTTTCTGCCTATGATGTGGTAAATGGATATTCAAAAAATGAACTGACGAAGATAATAAGAGAATTTGGAGAGGAGCGTTGGGCCAGCAGAATTGCACAGTTTATAGTTAGAGGCAGGCCCATTGAGACAACTAAACAGCTTGTAGATATAATTAAGGCAGCAATACCAGCTGGTGCAAGGCGTAAGGGGCCCCACCCAGCTAGCCGCACATTTCAAGCAATAAGAATTGAGGTCAATAATGAATTAGAGGCCCTATCTAAGGGAATAGAAGCGGGAGTAAAATATCTAAGGCCAGGTGCTAGATTTTGTATAATATCCTTTCACTCGTTAGAGGATCGAATAGTCAAAAGGGCCTTTAGAAAACTTTCAGACCCTTGTATATGTCAGCCGGATGCGCCCATATGCATTTGTGGCTTAAAACCAAGCGTTAAAATTATAACTAGAAGGCCAATTACTGCAAATAAAAAGGAGCTGGAACTAAATCCAAGGGCTAGAAGCGCAAAACTCAGGGTATGCGAGAAAATCGATGAATAATACAATGGGGGGTTGAATAAATTGGTAATAGCAGAAAAGGAAGAAAGAGCCTATTATTCGCAGCAAGAGGCTTTAAGGGAATACCCTACAAGAAAATACCCTAGAGCTGTTCCGGATAAAAAGATAAAAGAAGATGTTAGGCCGAAGAGGAAAAGGAAGATATTCCCCATGTTCCTGCTAATAGTGATATTTTCTATAGCTTGCCTTACAATTACTCGATATGTCACTATAAACCAAAACCACCAGGAGATCATGGAGCTTAAGCGTATACTTGAGAGAGAAAAAAACAGGCAGCTAAATCTGAAGGTAGAGTTGGCAGAGACTAGGGATTTGAAAATTATCGAAAGAATAGCTAAAGAAGAGCTTGGCATGGACTATCCTATGGAAGGGCAGATTCAATTAGTCGATTTGCCAGAGAGAGAACCTCATGTAGCAGTAGAGGTGGAGGGGATTCAGCCCTTAAGAAAAACAGTAGTTGAACATATAATAAGTCTATTTAATTGATAGGGTGATGGGGGGAGATGGTTTGGTTGCACCAAGGCTTACCAACCGCAAGAGGTTGCTTTTATTTTTCATAGGGGTGACCTTGGTTTTTTTTCTACTTACAGGACGGTTAGGCTACATACAAATTATACAGGGAGAAGAACTGCAGGAGAGGGCCCTAAACCAATGGACATCCCAGCTACCAGTTGCCCCAAAACGTGGAGTTATATACGATAGAAATAAGAATATACTGGCTCAGAGTGCAAGTGCAGAGACAATCGCTGCAAGACCTAGTGAAATAGATGATCCAAAGGCAGCGGCAAGTCAGTTGGAGCCAATTTTAGATATATCTAGGGAGACATTAATAAAGCGGCTATCTGATAAGGCCATGTCAGAAGTATGGCTAAAGAGGCAAGTGTCTAAAGAGATAGCCAATGAGGTAAGAAATCTAAACATTAAGGGTATAGTATTTACAGAGGAAAGTAAGCGCTATTACCCAAATAAGAATCTAGCATCCCATATTCTGGGATTTACTGGGATAGATGGAGAAGGCCAAGATGGCATAGAGCTTTATTATGACGATAAGCTCAAGGGAAGCCCGGGGAAGATAGTTACGGAGACAGATGTAGATGGCAGAGTGCTTCCATATAATGTGGATCAATACATCCCGCCAGAGGATGGGCTTAACCTTATATTGACCATAGATCAGACGATACAGCATTTTACAGAAAAGGCTGTATCTGATGCAATGGAAAAATATAGAGCCAATAAGGTATATGCCATAGTTATGGAGCCTACTACGGGCGAGATACTAGGCATGGCCAGTAGGCCAGATTTTGACCCCAATAAACCGCCGCGGAATCTAGGTTTTAACGAGATGCAAAGGTATGTAAAAAACATTAATTGTAAGGATAATCTAGATCCAGGTTCTACCTTTAAAATAATTACATCGGCTGCAGGACTAGAAGAGGGAGTAATAACTCCAGATAGTACATTTAACTGCCCTGGCTATAAGATGGTGGATGGGGTTAGAATAAAATGTTGGAGAAGTTGGGGCCATGGTCATCAGACATTTGTCGAAGGGGTACAAAATTCCTGTAACCCTATATTCATGGAGACGGCCCTAAGGCTTGGCACAGGTAAATTTTACGAGTATTTGGAAAAGTTTGGACTTGGCCAGAAGACCGGTATTGATGTAATGGGCGAAGAGCGGGGCGTAGTCATGAATAAGGATATAGTCAAAAATGTGGATCTAGCTCGTATGGGTTTCGGGCAGGCCATAGCGACCACTCCTATACAACTTATAACAGCAGTATCGGCAGTGATAAATGGCGGAAATCTAATGGAGCCCCATATAGGCAAGGGATTTATAGATGGGGATGGAAATGTAGTAGAGAGTATTGAACCTAAGGTTATAAGGCGAGTAATATCCGAGGCCAATTCGGATATAATGAAATACATTTTAGAGCAGACAGTGGTTGAAGGCAGTGGCAGAAACGCCTATATACCGGGATATAGAGTAGGAGGAAAGACTGGTACCGCCCAAAAATATGGGGAGGATGGCAGGATTGTTCAGGATAAACATATAGCATCCTTTATAGGCTTCGCGCCGGCCAATGACCCAAAGGTCATAGTGCTATTTCTAGTAGATGAACCTGTGGCACCTATAGATTTTGGAAGCCAGGTAGCAGCGCCTTATGTCAAGATGATACTCGAGGATGTTCTAAAGTATATGGATGTAGAACTTCAGTATGAGCATGATGAAGAGCTTAAGAAGATACCAGATGTAAAAGTACCAGAGCTAATTGGGACTACATTAGAAGATGCCTCACAAGAGCTTAGGGAACTAAACCTTATATACTCTACCCAGTTTTCCGGCTCAGTTATAAAAGATCAGATGCCAAAGCCAGGAGCCACAGTTAAAGAGGGCACAAAAGTAATACTATATCTAGAGATGGGCGAAGATACGATTGAACATGAGGATGGTATAGATCCTGACGATATAGAGGCGCCAGAAGATGATCATATAGAGGATGGCATGGTGGCTGTGCCCGATCTAAAAGGAAAATCTCTTGTAGAGGCCAATAAGATATTGACATCGAAAGGGCTTATGCTTAAAGTAGAGGGTAGCGGTATTGCCATTTGGCAGAGTATAGAGCCTGGAGAAAGAATAGAACCCGGGTCAGAGGTACTTGTAAGGTTTGAGACTGAGTGAGTGACTATAGATAGTATAATAAAATTTACAGAGCCGATGTTGCTTACATATAGGAGGAGGACATGTTACTAGCAAAGATTTTAGAGAATGTAACCTATATAAATATAGAGGGTAGGCAGGATATATATATAGAAGATATGTACTATGATTCCAGGAAGGTTACCCCTGATTCAGTATTCTTTTGTATAGAGGGATTTAATTCTGATGGACATGATTTTGCGCATGATGCAGTAAAAAAGGGTGCCAAAGCTTTGGTGCTAGAAAGAGATATAGAGGGCTTGGATAATGTGACGAAAATATTTGTAGAGGATTCTAGGCGCGCCATGTCATATATGGCGGCCAATTATTATAACAGACCTGCGGAGAATATAAAGATAATAGGTATAACTGGAACCAATGGGAAGACAAGCATTGCATACCTATTAAAGTCTATACTAGAGATTGCAGGGCTTAAAGTAGGACTCATTGGGACCATAACTAATATGATAGGGGATGAGATTTTAAAGGAAGATACCTCAACTCCAACCACCCCAGAATCTTTGGATCTACAGCGGATCCTCGCCCAGATGATAAAAAAAGGGGCCGGGGCTGTAATAGTGGAGGTCACCTCACATTCATTGGCCCTAGGAAGAGTAGAGGGCATAGTATTTGATATAGGCATATTTACAAACCTATCCCAGGATCATCTAGACTTTCATAAGACATTTGAAAACTACAGAGATGCCAAGGGAGAGCTATTTGCCAATAGCTCTATGTCTATAATAAATGTAGATGATGAAAATGGAGACTTTATGATAGATAGAGCCGCAGATAAAGTTTTAAAATACGGAATTAGCAATAATAAGAGCCAAGTATTCGCAAGGGATATAGAGATAACCCAAAGGGGCTTATCATTTCAGCTTAATATACTAGGTCAAAGCCTAGAAGCGGATATAAAGATCCCAGGAATATTTAGCGTATATAATTCACTTGCAGCCGCATCAGCAGCATATACATTAGGGATAGAACACGCGTTTATAAAAAAGGGGCTTGAGAGCGTCTACGAAATAGCAGGTCGGTTTGAGCAGCTAGACACAGACACAGATTATTCCGTCATTATTGACTATGCCCACACACCAGATGGACTGCGAAATATATTAGAGACAGCCAAAAAGATGTCACCCAAAAGATTAGTAGTATTATTTGGATGTGGCGGAGATAGAGATAGAGAAAAAAGACCAATAATGGGCAAGGTGGCAGGAAAATTGGCAGATTTTTGCATAGTGACCTCCGACAATCCAAGAAAAGAGGATCCAATGGCCATAATAGATGATATATTGCCAGGTATCGTGGAGACTAATTGCCCACATATAGTGATAGAAAACCGGAAAGAGGCCATCATATATGGGCTATCCAATGCCAAGGCCGGAGATATTATAATCCTAGCGGGCAAAGGTCATGAGACATACCAGATTCTAAAAGATGAGACCATAGAGTTTGACGAAAGAGAGATTGTGATGGAGTTTTTGAGGGAGGGGAGAGAATAATGGGCCCCTTGACTATAGAGCAGATTGCATCTATTACAGAAGGTAAGATCATAAAAGGTGACGCAGACCTTAAGGTGCAAAATATTAGCATAGATAGCAGAACCCTACAAAAAGGGGATCTATTTATCCCCCTAATAGGTGAGAACTTTGATGGACATGAATTCATACAAAGAGCAGTCTTAGAAGGTGGAGCCGCGGCTACCTTAACACAAGAAGATATAGGGGATTTAAATTTAGAAGATGTAGCAATTATACGTGTAGAAGATACATTAAAATCTCTACAGGCCATAGCCACATATAATAGAAAAAGATATAATATCCCGATCATTGCCATAACTGGCAGCAGCGGCAAGACTACGACTAAGGACATGGTGTATAAGGTGCTTTCTAAAAAATATGATGCCCTTAAAACAGAGGGTAATTTAAACAATGAGATAGGCCTCCCATTGACGCTTCTAAGGCTTGAGGCTCATCATGAGATTGCAGTTTTAGAACTTGGCATGAACCACCTAGGGGAGATACATAACCTAGTACATATGGCGCTCCCGGATATTGGGGTAATAACAAATGTGGGGCTCTCTCATATAGGAGAGCTTGGTAGTCAGGAAAACATTTTAAGGGCCAAGATGGAGATATTTGATGTAAAGAGGGATTCAATTCTAGCTATCTTAAACGGAGATGACCCATTGCTTAAATATAATGATTGGGATTTTTTGACAAGGCCAACTGCCTTTATAGGAAAATCCAAACATCATGACCTACAGGCTAGTAATATAGTCCAAGGGGTTGATGGAAATATATCCTATGATATAGACATAGACGGTATACCCTATACTATAGGGCTTTCCATGCCAGGGATACATAATGTATATAATAGCCTATTTGCAGTTTATATAGGCCTTTTGTATGCAGTGCCCATTGAGGATATACAAGATGCATTATATGAGTTTAAACCAGGTAATATGAGATTAAATATATTTAAAGGCATCCTAGAGACAACTGTAATAGATGATTCCTATAATGCCAACCCCAATTCTATGAAAGCGGCAATAGAAACTCTTAAAGATTTAAATAGAGGAAGAAAACTTGCTATATTAGGTGATATGCTAGAGCTGGGAAGGTATTCAGAGGATGCCCATAAAAGTATTGGAAAAATTGTTGCAAACCTTGGCATAGATATACTTATTACAAAGGGGCGAGACAGCAGATTCATTGGTATGGAGGCAGAGAGCCAGGGCATGAAAAGAGAGAATATATACCATTTTGATTCAAATAAAGAGATAGTAGATTTTCTAAAGACGTTTGTAAAGATAGGGGATATAGTATTGGTAAAGGGGTCTAGGGGTATGCAGATGGAGGAAATTGTCTCCTATTTAGATGAAAGGAGACATAAGGTATGAAGGATGTAGTATATGCGGCCATATTTAGTCTGGTTCTTACAATTGTAGTAGGAAAGATTATTCTACCTTTGCTAGAGAGATTGAAATTCGGGCAACAGATAAGGGATGATGGGCCTAGCAGCCATCTTAAAAAGGCAGGTACGCCCACCATGGGTGGAATTATGTTTTTAATACCTTTATTCATAGTATCATATATATTTTCAAGTAAGAGTCTAGATTTTATAACAGCTGCCATATTAGTATCCATAGGCTACTCTCTTATAGGGCTTATAGATGATTATATAATGATTGGTATGAAACGCTCATTAGGTCTTAGGGCCTATCAAAAGATAGCAGCCCAGATATTTATATCTGTCATATTTGCATTATATGCATATAGGCATCCTGATATAGGAAGCAGCATATATATACCTTTCTCGGGCGACGAACTAGAACTTGGCATATGGTATATCCCATTTGTGGTGTTTGTATTATTAGGGACAGTAAATAGCACAAACTTGACAGATGGGCTAGACGGCCTACTCTCTTCCGTCAGTATTATAGTTGCAGCGACTTTAGGCGTAATTGCTCTATTTGCCTCTAAGAAGGCCTATGATGAGGGTCTTGTATATGTATCTGCTAATTACGAAAATTTAGTAGTCTTCGCGGCAACTTTAGTAGGAGGTTGCCTTGGGTTTTTATACTATAATGCCCATCCAGCTAAGGTGTTTATGGGAGACACAGGATCATTTGGTATAGGTGGCGCTATTGTGGCTATGGTGATACTTTTAAAACTACCTCTATTACTTCCTATAATTGGAGGTATATATATGATAGAGTCACTATCTGTAATAGTGCAGGTAGTATCCTTTAAATTAACAGGTAAACGTGTATTTAAGATGAGCCCACTTCATCATCACTTTGAATTAAAGGGGATGAAGGAGACTGAAGTTGTGACAATGTTTGTAATAATAACTATGATACTCTGCCTAATAGGGCTTTTAATTGTGTAGGAGGTTTAAATTGGAAAGCTATAAAGGTTTAAACATACTTATAGTTGGTATGGGCAAAAGTGGAATATCTGCAGCTAAGCTACTTTTAGGGCTAGGCGCAAATGTATATATTAGTGATAGTAAGTCAAAGAAGCAGTTAAGTGATCAGATAGGGCAACTAAAGGGGATGGATATAGAGCTTTTACTTGGCTGTGATATAGAAGATAGATTGCAGAATTTTGATCTCATGGTGCTAAGCCCGGGGGTTCCTTTATATATTCCCCTAGTAAAGGCAGCAGTCCAAAAAGGTATAGAGATAATAGGAGAGATAGAACTTGCCTACAGGATGTGTAGGGCGCCTATAATAGCTATAACAGGAACTAATGGTAAGACCACCACCACTATGCTTGTAGGGGAGATTCTTAAGGCTTTTGGACTTACCACTCATGTGGTGGGCAATATAGGTCTTCCATTTATAGATAGGGTCATGGATATAGATAAGGGGGATATAGTTGTGCTTGAGGCTAGTAGTTATCAACTGGAGACCATAAATATGTTTAAACCACATATAGCCTCTATATTAAATATATCCGAAGATCATTTGGACAGACATAAAACCATGAAAAATTATATAGATATAAAGGGAAGAATATTTGAAAATCAAACTAATAGGGATTATATGATACTGAATGCTGATGATGAGGGACTTCATCAGATGCAAAGAATTGGTAATGCTAAACTTTTTGAGTTTAGCCGAGAAAAAAGGCTCCATAAAGGTGCATGGATTGAAAATGGCAAGATTATAATAGATATAGGTAAGGGTAGAGAGGAGATATTAGATTCCAGGGAACTTTTCATATTGGGATCCCATAACCTGGAGAATGCGCTGGCCGCATCTCTTATGACAGCAATTATGGGTGTAGATTCAGATACTATAGCTAAGGCTCTTAAGGAATTTAGGGGAGTGGAGCATAGGATAGAGTATGTAGATACCATAGAAGATATTGTATTTTACAACGATTCTAAGGGCACAAACCCGGATGCCTCCATTAAGGCCATAGAGGCCATGGACGGTCCCACCATAATAATAGCTGGTGGCCTAGATGAAGGAGCCCATTTTGATGAATTGATAGACAGTTTTAAGGATAAGATACTGCATATGGTGGTATTAGGTGATACGGCAAAAATCCTTATGAAAATAGCAGAAGATAAGGGATTCTTTAACGTCCATAAAGTAGATAATATGCAAGGAGCAGTGAAGAAGGCCTTTGAGCTTTCAAAAAGGGGTTATAGGATCCTTTTATCTCCGGCATGTGCAAGCTTTGATATGTATAAAAGCTTTGAGCAAAGAGGTGACGATTTTAAAAGGGCCGTAAGATCTCTTAGGGGGTAGCTAGTTTATGAGAAAAAGAGATATGGACTATTCTATAATGTTCACCACTTTAATCTTGGTATGCATTGGTGTGGTAATGGTATTTAGTGCAAGCTTTTACTATGCCCAGCAAAAGTTTGGCGATAGCTATTACTTTTTTAAACGCCAGGGCATCTGGGCAATTATGGGCCTTGGGGGCATGGTATTTATGTCCAAATTCGATTACCATAGGCTCAGAAAGTTTTCCTGGTTATTTTTAATAGGCAGCTTTGCCCTATTAATTCTTGTGCTCATAGTAGGTGTACCCATAAACAATGCTAAAAGATGGCTGCAGATAGGGCCACTTAGCTTGCAGCCTTCCGAGGTAGCCAAGATATCCCTTATAGTATTTTTAGCAGATTATCTATCTAAAGATAAGAAAAGGCCTACCCAATTTATAAAGGGTGTCATACCTACGCTAGCTATAATGGGTGGCCTGGCTGCACTTATAATGGAGCAACCCAATATGAGTACAGCCATGGTGGTAGGAATGATAGGATTTGCCATGCTCTTTCTAGCCGGAGCCAAAATGTGGCATCTAATAGGCCTTGTCAGTATGGGAGTAGTTGGGGCGGTGGTATTAATAAATAAGGCCGAATATAGATTAGAGAGAATATTAGCCTTTCAAGATCCATGGTCAGATCCTAGAGGCAAAGGCTATCAGCCGATACAATCGCTTTATTCTCTAGGCTCTGGGGGCTGGTTTGGCATGGGACTTGGGGCCAGTAGACAAAAGTTTCTATACCTTCCCTATAGGGAGACAGATTATATATTCGCTATAATAGGTGAGGAGATTGGATTTATTGGAAGCATTATAGTCATACTTATATTCTTTACACTCATTTGGCGAGGGATTAAGGTAGCCATCACAGCTCCAGATCTATTTGGGACCCTACTAGCATCTGGTATAATATCGATGATAGGTATACAGACTATAATAAATATAGCGGTTGTAACAAATTCTATGCCGCCAACTGGTGTGCCCTTGCCGTTTATAAGTTATGGAGGCTCATCACTGTTTTTATTTATGTCTAGCATAGGTGTAGTTTTGAATATATCCAAATATTCTAAGGCCGGTTAAAAAGGTGAGATTATGGCAAAAAGGAAAGTACAGAAAACCATATTATTATTATTTATAATGCTAGCCTCCATATGGGCAGCGGTGTTTTTAGGTGCTGAGCATTTTCAGATAGAGCATATAGAGGTATTCGGAAATGACCAATTACAATCCGAGGATATAATAAAGCTCTCTGGGATAGAGCGCTATGATAATATACTAAAGCTGGACAAACCCCTTATAAAAAGAAGGCTTGAGAGCAACCCCTATATTATGGTAAAGAATATAGGTAGATCTTATCCAGATGGGGTATATATAGATATAATAGAGAGGAAGAAAGGGGCAATTATCCCATATCTGGCAAGCGATATTACCATTGATAGATATGGTGTAGTGCTCGAGATAGACGATAGAGATACTAATGACAGGGATTATCCCTTTATAACAGGGCTTAATGTAAAGGGGTTTGTAAAAGGTGAGAAGATAGTACCAGGAGATGGCTATCAATTTAGGGCTCTACTTAGGATACTAGAGGGAATATACGAGGAAGGTATAGAGGACTCAATATATGAGATACATATGGATGATCCTAATGATATATACATAATCTCTAGAGATGGCATAAATATAAAACTAGGACAGGCCATAAATGTGGATGATAAGCTAAAATGGCTTACGACGGAGGAGTTTGAAAGCTTAGAGCCAAATTCTCTATCAAACTGGGTATTTGATATAAGCGTCTTAGGAAGGGCTACATTTAGTCCAGTTACCGATTGGAGTGAAGAGTATGAATAGAAGGTTGTATGGTCAGCTATCTGTGGCATTTGTATGTATGATACTAGGGCTTATGCTTGCAACTCAGTTTAAAAATGTGCAAAGGGTAGGCGGGAATGTATCTCTTCAGCGTACACAAGAGCTAACAGGAGAAGTGCAAAAGCTCAAAAGTGAGAATGAAAAGATGGAAAATCAAATTAGAGAATATGATCAAAAGATATGGGAGTATGAACAGGCTGCCAAAGAGGGCGGAAATTTGGGCCAAGCAATATATGATGAGCTCGATAGGATGCGAATCTTAGCCGGTGTAGTGGATCTAGAGGGGCCTGGTGTGATTGTAGGTGTGGATACCTATTCCTATGGGGGTCAGAATCAATATATTTCAAATGTATATTATGAAGATCTTTTAAAACTAGTTAATGAGCTAAATGCCGCCGGGGCGGAGGCCCTGGCCATAAACGATGAGAGACTTATATCCACATCTGAGATACGTAATGCGGGAGATTATATTGTAATAAATACTAATAGGCATTCAGTGCCCTTTGAATTAAAGGCCATTGGAAACCCAGATACTCTAGAGGCATCCCTAAAGCTTCTAGGCGGAGTAGCAGATGAGCTCTCGCAGGTACTCAATATAAAGATAGAGAGAAGTGATAGTGTAAAGATACCTAGATATTCTAGGACAATAGAGTTTGAATATGCAAAGCCGGTGCAGGACAAAAAATAATATTTAGGTGGTGACAGCATGAGGAAAAGGGATTATTTGATGATTACAGTTGTATTTATCTTTTTAGGTTTTTTTACTGCTCTTGCTGTTCAGCCAGATAAGGGCTCAACCCAACTAGAGAGCTTAGGTAATGTGCTAACATTTGATAAGCTGTTGGAAGATAGGGATGAAGAACTTTCAATCAATGAAATCCTATCTAAGGATCTCACTAATAGAGAAGAGCATATAAAAAGGCTTGAAAGGCATGTCATAGGGCTTAAGGATAATGGCGAAGATATTAGAGAAGAGCTAGAAAAGCATAGAATGCTTGCAGGACTTTTAGATGTAGAGGGACCAGGTGTTGTTGTTATACTAAATGATAGAAAAAGAGACGACATACAAAATAGCGATTCAGCCCTTATAAATCAGTTTATAGTTCATGATAGTGATCTTTTAAATGTAGTAAATGAACTAAGGGCCGCCGGTGCTGAGGCCATATCTATAAATAATGTACGTATAATAGAGACATCTAGGATAAGCTGTGGAGGGCCTACCATAAATGTGGGTAAAGAGCAAAGGTTTGTCCCTCCATTTCAAATAGAGGCAATAGGTGATCCCGAAGCACTTGCAAACTGCTTTAAGAAAGAAGATAGTATATACCATATATTAGATGCATGGGGATTAGAATTCAGTGTAAAAAAAGCCGAGAATATATATATACCTAGATATATATACGGGGCTCTAGACTATAAATATGCAAATATCATAAGAGGTGATTGATAAATGTGGATGCCTATATTTGGAATTCTATTAGGGATTCTACTTGGAATGCTACTGCCCGTTAAAGTACCTATGGCATATTCGTCATATATGTCCATAGCCGTATTGGCGGCGTTAGATTCAGTCTTTGGCGCACTTAGATCCTCCCTAGAGGGTAAATTTGAAACAGATGTATTTATATCAGGTTTTTTTGGAAATGCTGTACTTGCTGCAGGACTTGCATACTTAGGGGATAGATTAGATGTACCTATATACCTAGCTGCAATATTTGCATTTGGTAACAGAATGTTTGAAAACTTTGCAATCATCCGAAGGCATTTTCTGAAATACCTCGGAAAGAAATCCTTCCTAGAAGATGAAAAAGGCGATTAAAACTGTTTTATTTACGTGGCATCTATGATAATATTAGTTAATGTATATTTGAATTTATAAAAACATTAAAATGATCATCCTTATGAAAAGGGGTAGGATGTGTTGGATAGATATATAATGGCAATTGAATGGGGTAGCACTAGCTTAAAGATGATAATGGCATTACATACAAAGCATGGATTTAATATAGAAGATGTCCAATCCATACCCTATAAAAGCATAAAAGAAGGGGTAGAGTGGACCGATATTGAGGCATTAGGGCCGTTATTGGCAGGGGCCATATCTAGATTTAGAAAAAGCGCTGATGGAAGGCTTGAAAGTATTTTGGGAGTGCCAGGGTATTATACTGGCATAGCTGAAAATAGTTGCAAAATAGATATAGCTGGTAGTGTAGTTGGACAAGAGCATATATACAGTGCAATTGATAGATGTAGCCAGTATAATCTTCCAGATGATTGGAGTATTATGCAGGTTTTACCAAGACTCTATAGGCTAGATGGGCAGTATACAAATAAAGAACCCATAGGCATACGGGGTCATGAGTTGGACCTTAATAGCTCTCTTATATGTGTAAACCAGACATTTGTAACACAGCTTACAGATATACTTGTACAACATGGCATATATATTGACTATATAAGGCCCACACTTCTTTCGTCAGGTAGTGTATTTTTGACGGAGGCTCAGAGATTTTCTGGTAGTATTTTAATAGATATAGGTGAAAAATCTACAGATATTATAGTATATAGAGATAGGGTACCTATATTTTCTGAATGGTTTCCAGTAGGTGGGCATAATATCACAAATGATATATCTATTGGCCTGGATCTGCCTTATGAGGAGGCAAAGAGGCTCAAGAAAAGATGTGTAGTAGGGGAGATACCCCTAGATTCTTCATTAGAATATGTCAAGCAAATAGCTGAGATGAGGATTGAGGAAATATTCCAGCTTATAAAAGACAGTATAGCAAGTTCAAATACGGTTGATATGGAAGGTTGTAGCGCAGTAGTATTAGGTGATGGAATAGCTCATATAAGAGGCGTAAGGAGCTTTGCATCTAATATACTAGGATGCGATGTTAAGGTGGATAAAACTTCTGATGCTGGTTTGTACGCTTTGATAAATGACCATGTATCGAAGTCTATGTCCTACCAAGAGGTAGAGGATAAGTCAAATATTCAAATTATTAAAGATAAAATAATAAACTGGGTTTTAGAACTTTTTAACAAGTAGAGGGGGGCTTTTTGTGCTTGAATTTGATGTGGATACGGGAAACGTTGCACAAATAAGGGTAGTAGGTGTAGGCGGTGGAGGTAATAATGCGGTAAACCGTATGATCTCCTTCGGACTGCAGGGTGTAGAGTTTATAGCAATAAATACAGATAGGCAGGCTCTGTTTTTGTCAAATGCAGACCAGAAGATCCAGATAGGCGAGAAGATTACAAAGGGTTTAGGGGCCGGCGCCGATCCTGAGATTGGTAAAAAATCTGCAGAAGAGAGTTATGAGGAGATAGCACAGGCCCTTAAGGGATCTGATATGCTATTTATAACTGCTGGAATGGGTGGGGGCACAGGTACAGGTGCAGCACCTATTGTGGCAGAAATAGGCAAGGAGATGGGAATACTCACGGTGGGGGTAGTTACCAAACCCTTCATGTTTGAGGGAAGACAGAGGATGGTAAATGCAGAGAAAGGTATTGAGGCCCTAAAAGAGAAGGTAGATACTTTGGTGACAATACCAAATGATAGGCTACTTCAAGTTGTAGAAAAACGCACATCTATGCTAGAGGCTTTTAAGATCGCCGATGATATACTAAGGCAGGGTGTGCAGGGTATATCTGATCTTATAGCAGTGCCAGGACTTGTAAACTTAGACTTCGCTGATGTGAAGACTATAATGGAGGAAAAGGGCCTTGCACATATGGGCATAGGCAGATCATCTGGAGATAATAGAGCCATAGAGGCAACAAAGCAGGCCATAGAGAGTCCCTTACTTGAAACCACTATAGAAGGTGCTAGAGGAGTATTATTGAATATAACTGGCGGTGAGGATCTTGGGTTACACGAGGTGAATGAGGCTGCTGAGCTAGTGTCAGAGGTTGCGCACCCAGATGCCAATATAATATTTGGTGCAGTGATAGACGAATCCCTAGAAGAAGAGGTAAGCATTACGGTAATTGCCACAGGCTTTGATAGCAAGGGTAAAAGGGAAAGTGAAAAGAAGGCAAGTAAAATCATAGGCCAGTCTATGGAAGAAGACGATGCCGACGATCTAGATATACCGACCTTTCTTAGAAGAGGGAGGTAGAGCGGTTGAACCGACAATAATATTCCTTATTGGCGGTTCTTTTTTTATTTTAAAGACATGGTTCTACAATTCTCTAAATACAATAGATATATAATATATATACTATTAATCTACAGGTGGGGTAAATAGTGGGGGTTGAATATAGATATATAGATATAATATTTTTGGACAATTGTATAATGAATTTTATACTCCTTTGGGTCACATTAAAGCTTGCAAAGGGTAAGAGCGCCCTATGGCGAATGATTATATCGGCTATTACAGGCGGGGTTTATGCTGTGCTAATCTGTTTACCAAGATATGAGATGCTAATGCGCCTGCCCTTTAAATTTTGCCTATCTATTTTACTAATCCTAATCGCCTATGATCTTAGGGAGTTTAAAGAGTTTTTGAGAGTGTTTATGTTCTTTTATATGATCACATTTGTATTTGGAGGGGCAGCCTTTGGTCTTTATTATTTCTATGAGGGTTTTGGCGTTATAGAAAATGGTGTATTTTATATAGAGAATTTTCCCCTGCGAATACTTGCAATATCGACTCTAGCCGTAATGGTAATCTCTAAGTTTTTATGGTCATTTATAAAGCTCAAGCTAACCCGCCAGGAGCTTTTATATAATATTTCAGTATTCTTCGGCGATGAGAGCATATTCACTAAGGCCCTACTAGATACGGGAAATGTACTCTTTGACCCTTTAAGCAACTCCCCAGTAGTTGTAATAGAGTATGAGGCCATGAAGGATATATTACCCATTGAGATAAGACAGATCTTTGAAAACTCACTAGAGGATAAACTAGATAATATGGTAGAGCATATATCCCATTCCCCTTGGATGGAAAGGTTTAGGCTCATACCATATATGGCCCTTGGCAAGACAAATGGGCTTCTTATAGGTTTTAAGCCCGATAATGTGAAGGTGTTTATAGATGATAGCTGGGTAGAGACAGATAGCGCAATAGTAGGAGTATATAATAATACATTATCTAAGACTGAAGGCTATCATGCCCTTATGAACCCTGAGATTATAAGTTAGAGAGGAGGTCTAATATGTCGATATATAGGAGATTTATATACATATATAATAAGCATTTATTTAAAATACTAAAGAGCATCAACCTACTGGAAAAATATCCAGTCTTTTATATTAGCGGCAGCGAGGCACTGCCCCCGCCTCTTAGTACTGAAGAGGAGGATTCACTCATGGACCTCTTACAGCATGGCGATTTTTCTGTAAGAAGCATTTTGATAGAGAGAAACCTAAGATTGGTTGTCTATATAGCACGAAAATTTGAAAACACAGGTATAGGGATAGAGGATCTAATATCTATAGGCACCATAGGTCTTATAAAGGCAGTAAATACATTCGATCCCACAAGAAATATAAAGCTTGCAACCTATGCCTCTCGTTGTATAGAAAATGAGATACTTATGTATCTAAGGCGCAATGGAAAGACTAGATCTGAGATATCCTTTGATGAGCCTTTAAACATTGATTGGGATGGAAATGAGCTTTTACTTTCGGATATAATGGGCACGGATAATGATCTGGTATATAATCTGATAGAAGAACAGGTGGACAGAGAGCTCTTAGGCCTTGCGATGAAAAAACTTTCAAATAGGGAGCAGCGCATAGTACAGCTAAGATTTGGTCTGGAAGATGGGGATGAAAGAACACAGAAGGAAGTAGCTGATGCCCTCGGTATATCCCAATCTTACATATCTCGATTGGAAAAAAAGATAATCAAAAGGTTAAAAAAGGAAATCGCAAGGATGATATAATTGAGAATAAAATCCTTCATCCATGGTAATAATCTCTTTATGAGAGGATAAAATGGATGGAGGAAATATGGCATGATGTCAAATAAAGTAGAAATTTGCGGCGTAAACACATCTAAACTACCTGTGCTTACTAATGAAGAGATGATGAAACTTTTTAAGCACATTCATGCTGGCGATATGGAGGCCCGGCAAACCTTTATACAGGGGAATTTAAGGTTAGTGCTTAGTGTTATACAAAGGTTTAACAATAGAGGCGAAAACCTAGATGATCTATTCCAGGTTGGATGCATAGGACTCATTAAAGCTATTGATAATTTTGATACCTCTCACAATGTGAGATTTTCAACATATGCTGTACCAATGATAATAGGCGAGATAAGACGTTATTTAAGGGATAATAATCCCATTAGGGTGAGCCGATCGTTAAGAGATATTGCCTATCAGGCAATGCAAATGAGAGAGCAGATGACCAATCACAATGCTAAGGAACCCACGGTTACAGAGATAGCAAAGGCATTGGATCTACCAAAAGAGGATGTGGTATTTGCACTTGCATCTATACAAGATCCCATATCCCTATTTGAGCCCATATACCAAGATGACGGAGATGCAATATTTGTAATGGATCAGGTAAAGGACGACACCCATAAAGATGAGGATTGGTTAGAGAATATCGCCTTGGATGAGGCTATGAAAAAGCTAAATGATAGAGAAAAGCTAATACTTACACTGCGATTTTTTGAGGGCAGGACTCAGATGGAGGTGGCCGATGAAATAGGGATATCCCAGGCTCAGGTCTCTAGGCTGGAAAAGGCTGCACTAGTTCATATGAGAAAGCATATTTAGACAAAAGGAAAAACCTAAGAAAAGAGATCTCTGACTATATGCGGAGGTCTTTTTTTAGATAGGGAAGAATATATTAAATCAAGAGCTTGGGACATGAAGGGGTGGGGGTATGACAAAATCATCAGATTTTAGGCAAAAGGAAGTCATAAATATAAGGGATGGCAGACGGCTTGGATATGTGGTAGATATGGAGTTTAATCTATATGAGGGCAGAATATCTGCCATAGTGGTGCCAGGATCAAATAAACTTTTAGGCTTTTTAAAGGGGAATGATGATCTAATAATTCCTTGGGAACAGATAGAGAAGGTGGGCGATGATGTAATATTAGTGGATATTGATGTATCTTCCTAATTAAAAAAATGAAGCCTTGTTGGCCATACAAATATGCTATATAATCTAGATATAATACAATATAGTATAAGAGGTGCTAGATTATGACAATACAACAACAAGCATTAGAGTTACATAAAAAGCTTAAAGGGAAAATAGAGGTAAAGAGCATAGTTGAAGTAAAAACCATGCAAGATTTATCCCTAGCTTATACGCCTGGGGTAGCAGAGCCTTGTAAAGAGATACACAAGGATATAGATAATGTTTATACATATACAAGGAAGGGAAATCTTGTAGCTGTAGTTACAGACGGCAGTGCAGTTTTAGGCCTTGGAGATATTGGACCAGAGGCCAGCATGCCGGTTATGGAGGGCAAGGCTATTTTATTTAAGGGCTTTGCAGGAGTGGATGCATTCCCTATCTGTCTTAATACCAATGATGTAGATGAGATTGTAAATGCGGTTAAACTTATGGCTCCCACATTTGGTGGAATAAATTTAGAGGATATATCAGCCCCTAGATGCTTCGAAATCGAAAAAAGGCTCAAAGAAGAACTAGACATACCCGTATTTCATGATGATCAACATGGGACAGCCATTGTAACGCTTGCTGCCATGCTAAATGCATTAAAGGTAGTAGGCAAGAGCTTAGATGAAATATCTGTTGTGGTAAATGGGCCAGGCGCAGCTGGTACAGCTTGTACAAAGCTTCTTATGAGTCTAGGGCTCAAAGATGTGGTATTATGTAATGAGCGCGGCGCATTATATGATGGCAGGGAGGATCTAACTCCCCACCAGGCACAACTTGCAAAGATCACCAATCTAGATAAGAAAAAGGGTACTTTAGAGGACGTCATAAAGGGAGTCGATGTATTTATAGGGGTTTCCGCTCCAAATGTAATGACAAAAGAGATGGTCTCTAGCATGAATAAAGATGCCATTATATTTGCCATGGCAAACCCAGTGCCCGAAATATATCCAGACGAGGCGAAAAAGGGTGGAGCTAGGGTAATAGGCACAGGTAGATCGGATTTTCCAAACCAGATAAATAATGTATTGGCATTTCCAGGCATATTTAGGGGAGCTCTAGATGTTAGGGCCACTGATATAAACGATGAGATGAAAATAGCGGCGGCTAAGGCCATAGCAAATATTATAACTGATGAAGAGCTTAATGAGGAGTATATAATACCTGAAGCATTTGATGAAAGGGTTGCAGATGCTGTAGCAAAGGCCGTAATGGAGGCTGCCAAAAAGTCAGGAGTTGCTAGAGTAAAGTGAGATGTCCATTTTGTAGCTTTGAGGAGAGTAAGGTGGTAGACTCTAGGCCTACAGATGAAGGGGCTGTGATACGCCGGCGCAGAGAATGTATGGATTGCGGTAAGCGCTTTACTACCTATGAAAAGATAGAGCAGATGCCTATATTCGTCATAAAAAAGGATGGGCGCAGGGAGGCCTTTGAAAGCAGGAAGATCATGTCTGGCCTTTTAAGGGCATGTGAAAAGCGTCCAGTTGGCATAGAGGACATGGAAAAGCTGGTTGAGAATATAGAAAAGAGCATATATAATTCCTTAGAAAAGGAGATAACCAGTCAGGCTATAGGGGAAATGGTGATGGATAGGCTAAAGGCTCTAGACCAAGTGGCATACGTAAGGTTTGCATCGGTCTACAGGCAGTTTAAAGACATAAATACATTTATGGAGGAGTTAAATAAACTTCTAGATGAAAAATAATTTTATTCTAAATAAAAACAAAGAAATATGGGGATATACTATCCCCGCCCTTGATGAAACAGATCTTGTAAAGACTGGATTCAGCACCCGTATAGGCGAAGTGTTTAAAGGGGATAGACAGTCTACTTTAGCATTTTGCAAAAGTTTAGGGATATATCCTGAGGAGATAAAATTCTGTGGGCAAGTCCATGGCTCTAAAGTTGTAAGGGCACCCAAAGACATAAGCTCAGATGCCGATGGTCTTATGACAGATAAAAAGGGTTTAGCCCTTGTAACCTTTTATGCAGATTGCGTCCCCCTGTACTTTCTAGACACAAGGCATAGGGTGATAGCATTAAGTCATGCAGGATGGAAGGGGACAGTCGGTCAGATAGGCAAAAATACCCTTGCGGCTATGAGTAAGGCTTATGGTACCGATCCAAAGGACTGTTTAGTAGCCATAGGCCCGAGCATAGGCCCCTGCTGCTTTGAAGTTGACAGACCTGTAGCAGATAGATTTAAGGCTGCATTTGACTTTAGCTCAGAGGTAATAGAGCCTAAAGACAGTGGTAAATTTCATATAGATCTTACTAAGACCAACGCATTAGATCTCATAGATGCTGGGGTTTTAGATGAAAATATCTATACATCTAATATTTGTACCAGTTGTAATACTGATATACTCTATTCATATAGACGCGAGGGCAAAATAGAAAACAGAATGGCGGCAATTATTATGCTAATGTAAAATGGATACTGCTAATAAATAAATTATACCCACTGCATTAAATATAAACTCTATAATGCAGTGGGTATAATTTATTTTAGGGCTTACATAAATTTTAGTATGGCAAGGCCTATTAACACCACCCCTGCAAGCCATGATAGGTTAAATTTTGCCCTCTCTGCTAATTTTCTTCCTACAAACAGTCCCATAGATATGGCTATTATTCCAAAAATCAAAGACAACAAAACCACCCTAATGGGATTTATGCCCCCTAATCCGCTTCCAAAACCTACGGCAAGGGAGTCTAGTGAAAGGGCCACTGCAAGATAGAATGATTCCTTTGGATTTAAATGTTTAGAGTTATCTAGATCCGCCTTTATTTCATCTACGTATATATATATTATGAGACTTAGATCAAATAACTTTAGTTTTATCTTTTTATTAGGATTTAAATATACATTTATATAGGACTTTATGATGCTTTCAAATAAATAGTATATGCCAAGACATAATAAGATTGTAAAACTTATTATTAGAGTCAGTTTTTCAGGTATGACCCTTTTCAGGGCAGAGCCTAAGAAAAGGGATAGCGAAAGAAAACATGCGCATATTACATTTATTATAGATATAGATATTAAGGGTATATTTATCTTATTCATTCCGTATGCCATACTGGCCATAAATGCGTCTAATGACAGCACAGCAACTAGCAATATGGATTCTAACATTTTAATCACTCCTTCTTTCAACACGCCAGCTATTAGCATGTTATTCAATGCAATACAAATGGGTGACAGAGCGCCATAAGTGGATTTTGTGAGAATACATACAAAAATATTTGGGCAAGCTAAAATATCAAAATAGAATACAGCCTATTTAAGGAGTGTGCATATTATGACTTTTGGAATGACAATGCTAGTGGTTATGACTATTCTCGTACTATTTGGAGTAGGTCAGAGGATACTAGATAGAATGAGGCTTAGCGATAAAGGCGCAGTAATGTTTATGCTAGCCATTTTCATAGGGGGGTTGCTTCCCGATATACCTCTTGGGGATAGGATCTCTATAAATATTGGAGGTGCTATTATACCATTTATACTAGTAGTGTACCTATATATAAAGGCTGGCACGGCAAAAGAGAAGATAAGGTCAATAGTAGCATCTATATTAGCGGGGGCTGCAGTATTCTTAGCGGGAAGATTTCTTCCTGCAGAGCCTGAAGCAATGATGGTTGATCCTAACTATGTCTATGGAATTGTAGCAGGTATAATTGCATATATGATGGGAAGGTCACGAAGGGCTTCATTTATAGCTGGAGTAATGGGGGTAATTCTGGCAGATATTGCTCAGGGGGTAGAAAATGTGATAATGGGGATACCCAGTCCCATAAGATTAGGTGCAGGGGGAGTGGTAGATGCCATAGTTCTATCTGGCATTTTGGCTGTAATATTGGCAGAGGTAGTTGGAGAATTTAGAGAGAAACTACAGGGCGGAACCAAAAAGGGACATCTCATATTTGAGCATGGAGAATTTTCCGAAGAGTTAGAGCCAGATATTAAATCCAAGCAAAGCGAGGAGGCTAGAAGTGATGAGGAGGATTAAGAGGATAGTCTTATTTGTATTTAATGCTCTTTTTTTGTGGAGTATATTTTCAGGGATTTGCCTTGCGGATGATTGGTACGAGGAGGAGAGCGGATATTATACCATTGTGAAAGAGGATGAAAATATATTAACATTAATGGCTCGGGAAATATTCGTAGATGATGAATATATCTCAAGTGACAATAGGCATTATAGAGTATCTGCAGTGGATAAAGAAAAAAGGCTAGCAACAGCTATATATCTAGGGGATGTAGAACTTCCGCATATAGAAGAGGTAGAAGATATTGAGACGGTATCCGTTCCCAAAGAGGGGAATATACTATTATACTGTACTCATAGTGCAGAATCCTATGTTCCAAGCGATGGAGCTGAAAGCATTGAGGGCGGTGGTGGTATACTAGATGTTGCAGAATCTCTACAAAAGAACTTAGAGGCTAGAGGGGTAAGTGCATACCTTGATAAGACGCCTCATGAGCCTCATGATGCTGCTGCATATAGAAGGTCTAGAAATACTGCTATACAACTTATACAGTCTAAGCAACCAGTTGCTGCAATATTTGATATCCATAGGGATGCTACTCCAAAGGAAGAATATGATTTGAACTTGACGGGAGAGCCTGCATCTAGGGTCAGGATAGTAATAGGACGAGGCAATCAAAATGCTGAGGCCAATAAAGAACTCGCTTATAAGATAAAGGCTGTAGCAGATAAGACGCATCCAGGGCTAATAAAAGATGTATTCTTAGGAAAGGGTATGTATAATCAGGAGCTCTCGCCGCGCTCATTGCTATTTGAGATGGGAACCCATGAAATAGAAAAAGAAGCGGTAGAGATATCTACCGATTATTTAGCCGAAGTTGTAACAAATAGTCTATTTGGTGGGGAGATAGAGGCTGTAGAAGAACAAAAACCTGATGAGAAAAAACCGGATAAGAAAAAGCCTAGAAAAAGATTTAGGACAGAACCTATAAAAAGGGAAGAGACAAAAAGTGCTGGTAAGGGCATATTATGGCTTGCAGCGGTGGTGGTAGCAGGAGTAATTGGTTTTATGCTAATAAGGGATAAATAAGCATAGAACTGATAGTTCTTGACATATGGGTCGTTTTTAAAGATAATTAGGTTAGGCAATCTATAGTAGAGAATTGAGGTGGTTTTATGCCAAAACCAATTGTGGCAATTGTAGGACGACCCAATGTAGGAAAGTCTACATTTTTTAATCACATAGTAGGTAGACGAATATCCATTGTGCATGATGAGCCAGGAGTGACTCGAGATAGGATATTTCAAGATACCCAGTGGCTTGGTAGGGAGTTTACGATAGTAGATACGGGTGGGCTAGAGCCTAAAGGCGATGATGAGTTCGTAAACCTTATAAGGGGGCAGGTAGACATTGCCATCGAAATGGCGGATGTAATAATATTTTTAGTAGATGGCAGCCAAGGGATCACTCCTACAGATAGAGATATAGCTAATATACTTAGAAGGGTAGATAAAGAGCTAATAGTATGCGTAAATAAAATAGATGCACCTCATATGGAAGACAATATATATGAGTTTTATAATCTAGGTCTTGGTACCCCTATATCGGTTTCAGCTACACATAAGAGAGGGTTTGGGGATTTTCTAGACGAGCTTATCTCACGATTTCCAGAGGATAAGGGCGAAGTAGAAGATAAGGATATTATAAAGATAGCCGTTGTAGGTAAACCCAATGTGGGTAAATCTTCATTAATAAACAAAATGCTAGGTGAGGATAGGGTAATAGTATCTGATATCCCTGGTACTACCAGGGATGCAGTTGATACTATATTCAAATATGGCCATAAGGAATATATTATAATTGATACAGCTGGTATAAGGAGAAAGAGCCGCATAGATGAATCTTTAGAAAGGTATAGTGTGATGAGGGCTCTCACTGCAATAAGAAGATGTGATATAGCCCTTATAGTCATGGATGCCACGGATGAGATAAGTACCCAAGATGTAAGGATTGCAGGGCTTGTACATGAGGAGGGAAAGGCATCCATAGTGCTTATGAATAAATGGGATTTAGTCCAGAAAGATACAAATACGGTCTACGATTATAGAAACTCTATACTGACCAAATTGAGCTTTATGGACTATGTCGAGCATTTGACCATATCTGCAAAGACTGGAAGAAGGCTCAATAGGATAATTGATCTGGTAGAGCATGTATATGAGGGCTATACTAGAAGAATTAGAACCGGTGTATTAAATGAATGCCTAGAGGAAGCTATTTTAATGGTAGAGCCGCCATCAGATAGGGGAAGAAGGCTTAAGATCTATTATGGTACACAGGTATCCACCAAGCCACCTACTTTTGTGATATTTGTAAATGATACAAAGCTTGTTCATTATTCCTATAAGAGGTATTTAGAAAATTATTTTAGAAAGACATTCGATTTAGAGGGAACGCCTATTAGAATTTTCTTTAGGCAAAGAAGGGGAGGGTCAAATATATGAGATATGTACTTGCCATAATAGTTGGATACATCTTTGGCAATGTAATGTCCGCATATTTTGCTGGCAAGAGGCTACAAAATATTGACATAAGGGAATATGGCAGTGGTAATACTGGGGCAACCAACGCATGGAGAGTTTTAGGGTCAAGACCGGGTATATTTGTAGTTATTATAGATATACTCAAAGGGTTTATAGCAGTGGCCATAGGAAAGCTCATAGGGGGGAGTACCGGTGCAATCCTGGCAGGTATCGCAGTGATATTAGGACATAACTACCCAGCTATCCTCAAGTTCAAAGGGGGAAAGGGAGTGGCCACATCTCTTGGTGTAGTTCTGTTTTTAATGCCTTGGGTAGCACTTACTTGTATATTAGTTGCATTTATAACCATAAGAGCTTCTAAATATGTCTCCCTAGGCTCAATGCTAGGTATGATCTCAGCACCTATCACTGCATGGATATATGGTTATGGGAAAAAACATATTCTCATGGCATTGTTTATCGTCATTTTAGGGATTGCCAGACATAGAGATAATATAAAGAGGCTTTTTAACGGCACTGAGAATAAAATAAACCTCGGAAGAGGACATTTTTTCTAAAAACAGCTAAACAAGTCATAATATCGCCATTTCTTCAATATATATATAATGTTTAAAGTAGATTGCTATATGTAGATTATATAATACCAATTTTACATATACTGGAGGGAGAGGGATGGCGATAGAAAAGTTTGACCTCTATGGTGATATTGCAAAGCGCACCGATGGGGATATATACGTTGGAGTGGTAGGACCTGTAAGGACGGGAAAATCTACGTTAATAAAACAGTTTATGGAGCTTTTAGTTCTTCCCAATATGGACAATGAAATGAAAAGGCAAAGAGCTAGAGATGAGATGCCTCAAAGTGGTGCTGGCAAGACCATTATGACAACTCAACCTAAATTTGTCCCGGATGAGGCTGTGGAGATATTAGTAGGGGAAAATGCCAACTTAAATGTGAGAATGGTAGATTGTGTAGGCTATCTTGTAAAGGGTGCCATAGGCCATATGGAAGATGATAAGCCTAGGATGGTCAGAACACCTTGGTTTGATCATGATATACCATTTGAAGAGGCAGCGGAGCTGGGCACTCGAAAGGTCATAGAGGATCATACTACAATAGGTCTAGTAGTAACCACGGATGGATCTATTACGGATATTCCCCGCTCCAATTATATAGATGCTGAAGAGCGGGTTATAAGAGAGCTCAATGAACTTGGAAAACCGTTTATTATTATATTAAATACCAAGTACCCAGACTCTGAAGAGACAGAGAGGCTTCAGATGGGGCTAGAAGAAAAATACGAAGTACCTGTACTGACGCTGGATGTAATGAATTTGACAAGTGAAGATGTGGATATGATATTAAGCAGTATATTATTTGAATTTCCTCTGACAGAGCTAAGGGTGAATATGCCAAGATGGGTAGAGAGTCTGGATGAGGATCATTGGCTAATTGGACATATATTAGATATAGTATTTTCAGCTACAGAGGATATGCATAAGGTTAGCGATCTAGAGGAACTAGGCCTATTATTTGATGAATCCGACTTTGTCGATAGGCCAGAAATTACGTCTATCGACTTAGGATCTGGAAGAGGTGCTATTAAGATAGATACAAAACCTGATATGTTCTATAGGGTACTTGGAGAAGAATGTGGCATGGAGATAGTAGGAGATTATCAGCTTATAGGACTTATGAAAGAACTTGCAAAGGCAAAGAAGGAATATGACAGAATTGCAGATGCACTAGAGAATGTGCGCACCACCGGATATGGACTTGTAAGTCCAACTATGGATGAGTTAACCTTAGAAGAGCCAGAAATGGTGAGGCAAGGGAATGCATTTGGAGTTAGGTTAAAGGCCAGTGCACCTTCACTTCACTTTGTAAAGGTAAATATAGATACTGTGGTATCACCTACCGTAGGTACTGAAAAACAAAGTGAGGAACTTGTAAAATACCTGCTAGAAGGCTTTGAAAATGATACCAGAAAGATTTGGGAGAGTGAAATATTCGGAAAATCGCTCCATGAACTTGTAAATGAAGGTCTATCTAATAAGCTCATGCGTATGCCAGAGGATGCCCAATTTAAGATACAAGAGACCCTAGAGAGAATTATAAACGATGGAAGTGGCGGACTTGTATGCATTATACTATGATGAAAATCTAAATTAAAAGTATAAAAATAAGGATACCTATTTGGTATCCTTTTGTCTTATCTCTACCCTTCTAATTTTACCACTTATAGTCTTGGGCAGTTCATCTACAAACTCTAATATCCTGGGATATTTATATGGAGCTGTGACCTTTTTCACATGATTTTGCAGCTCTATTTTTAGCTCCTCACTAGGTTTATATCCCCGTGTTAACACCACAGTTGCCTTTACTACCTGTCCTCTTATTTCATGGGGTACACCCGTTATAGCACACTCTAGTACTGCAGGGTGTTCCAATAGCGCACTTTCTACCTCAAAGGGGCCAATCTTATAGCCAGAGCTCTTTATGACATCATCAGCTCTGCCGACAAACCAATAGTAGCCATTTTCATCCTTCCATGCCATATCGCCAGTATAATATATTCCATTATTCCATACATTTTCCGTCATTTCAGGCTCCCTGTAATAGCCATCAAACATGCCTACAGGAGTAGAGCCATTTGTATATATGACTATCTGACCTTCATCTCCCACATCACAAGACTTCCCATTTTCATCTAGTATATCTACATCGTATCCAGGCGAGGGCTTGCCCATAGAACCAGGTTTTGGCTCCATTCCTGGAAGAGTTGCTATAGCTACTGTAAGCTCTGTCTGTCCATAGCCTTCCATAAGCTTAATACCAGTTGCCTTTAGAAATTGAGTATAGACCTCTGGATTTAAGGGCTCTCCTGCTACCACACAGTATTCTAGGCTACTTAGATCATACTTTGTCAAATCCTCTTGGATTAGAAATCTATATATAGTAGGAGGTGCACAAAAGGAAGTGATTTTATGTGATGAAATCACATTTAACATCTCATGGGGTTCAAACCTTTCAAAGTCATATACAAATACTGCACACTCACATATCCATTGTCCATATATCTTACCCCAAACGGCCTTTGCCCAACCAGTGTCAGCAACGGTCAAATGGAGGCCCCCTTTACGAACATTTTGCCAGTATTTAGCTGTAAGTATGTGACCTAGAGGATAGGTGAAATTATGTTGAACCATCTTAGGCTGGCCCGTAGTTCCTGATGTAAAATACAGTAGAGATATATCGGAGTTCTTCGTGGCTAAACTACCTTGCGGCCTTTTAAAACTGGAAGAAACCCTATCTATACCACTATCAAAATTATGCCATCCATCATTGACATCTGCTCCCACTGCAATTTTAAGCGTAAGAGTTGGGGATTCATCTTGAGATTTATCTATATTGTCCATAACCCCCGATTCGGCTACTGCTACAACTGCTTTTATGCTGGCTGCATTGTTTCTATATATTAAATCGTTGGGAGTTAGAAGATGAGTGGCAGGCACTGCAATAGCACCTATTTTATGAAGTGCCAATATGGCATACCAAAACTCATATCTTCTCTTTAGTATAAGCATTACTGCATCGCCTTTTGTAATTCCTAAAGATGTGAAGTAATTGGCGGTCTTATCGCTGAAATATTTCATATCCCCATATGTAAATATTCGCTCTTCACCTTGATCGTTACACCATACAAGTGCACGCCCCTGTGGATTAGACTTGGCAAGCTCATCTAATATATCGTACCCAAAGTTAAAGTTTTCTGGGACTATAATTCTATCGCTATCTTTTTCAATAAAACTGTTTACCATATGCTATCTACCTCTTCTTATCCTATAGTATTACTGCCAAAAATCTTGCCTTTTGCCCGTTTAAGGCCACCATTCCATGATCATAGCTAGAGTCAAAATAGAGGGAATCTCCTTCATTTAGAATTAGCTCATGTCCATTTATGAATACCTTCAATGTACCCTCTAACACAAAGTTAAATTCTTGCCCTGGGTGGGAGTTTAGACTTACCTCCTCATCCTCGCCCTTATATTCGACTGTAACCAAAAATGGCTCTAGCTCTTTATTGATAAAATTATAGGCAAGGCTCTCATATCCATATTCTTTACGCCTATCTACTGAGAGTCTTTTATCCCTTCTTACAATAGAATAGACTTTGAGCTTTGGCTCGTCACCGGTCAGCAAACTAGATAACTCTATTCCAAACCTATGTGCAGCATTTAATAAAAAACTTACAGGTATATCTACCTGGCCACTTTCATAGCTTTCATAGAGCTTGGGTGATATATTTAAATCCTTAGATATGCTTTCTATGGATTCGCCTGCGATCTCCCTTATATCTTTTAATCTCATTGCTATTAATTTTACTTGCTCTGACATCTTACGCCCCCCTTATT
>JAAZLT010000102.1 GCA_012799205.1 Clostridiales bacterium | reverse complement strand
TTTTCAAATATCTCTTCAAATTCTTTATAGTCTAGCTTTTCTCTTTCAAGTAGGGCTTCAGCCACCTCATGTAATTTATCTATATTATCCGATAAAAGTTTCTCTGCTCTACTATAACCATCATCAATTATTTCTTTAATCTCAGCATCTATAGATGCTGCCACAGTTTCACTATATATGCGCTGCGAGCCCCAATCTCTGCCTATGAACACTTCATCATGCTGCCCATTATAAGATATTGGCCCTAGTGCATCACTCATACCATATTCTGTGATCATTCTTCTAGCCATACGAGTGGCCCTTTCAATATCGTTAGATGCACCTGTGCTTATATCATCTAGAACAAGTTTTTCCGCCACTCGACCACCTAATAGCTGTGTGATCTCGTCTAATAACTCTGTCCTAGATATAAAGTATTTATCCTGTTCAGGTAGGGTAAGCGTGTATCCTCCTGCCATTCCTCGCGGAATGATTGAGATCTCATGCACTGGATCCGCACCAGGTATCAACTTTGCCACTACAGCATGACCCGCCTCATGGTATGCTACAAGTCTCTTATCCTTATCGGTCATAACTCGGCTCTTTTTCTCGGGTCCAGCTATAACTCTGTTTATAGCCTCTTCTAGCTCTGGCATCTCTATCTGTTTTTTTGATTCTCTTGCTGTCAATATTGCAGCTTCATTCATTAGGTTCTCAAGATCAGCACCAGTAAATCCTGGTGTACGCTTTGCTAAGACTTCAAGCTTTACTTCAGGTGCAAGAGGCTTGCCCCTAGAATGGACTTCTAGAATTTCCTCCCTGCCCTTTACATCTGGCAGTCCAACTAACACATGTCTATCAAATCGACCAGGCCTAAGTAGCGCCGGATCCAATATATCATGCCTATTTGTAGCTGCTAATACTATAATTCCCTCATTTGTGGAGAATCCATCCATTTCAACTAATAACTGGTTTAGGGTCTGTTCCCTTTCGTCATGTCCTCCACCAAGTCCTGCACCACGATGTCTGCCCACTGCGTCTATTTCATCTATAAATATTATACAAGGTGCATTTTTCTTCGCCTGCTCAAAAAGATCCCTAACCCTAGATGCACCTACACCTACAAACATCTCAACAAAATCAGAACCACTTATAGTAAAAAACGGAACTGCGGCTTCTCCTGAAACAGCCTTTGCAAGCAATGTCTTTCCAGTCCCCGGGGGTCCTATTAATAGAACGCCTTTTGGTATGCGCGCCCCTAATTGCAGATATTTTCTTGGAGTCTTCAAAAAGTCTACAATCTCTGCTAGCTCATCTTTTTCTTCTTTAGCTCCGGCCACATCTGCAAATGTCACTCTTTGCTTATCTGCTGTCTGCATCCTAGCACGGCTCTTTCCAAATGACATAACTCTATTGCCGCCACCCTGAGCTTGCTGCAAGAATACAAACCAAAATACTACCATTAGCACCATTAATACTAAAAATGGTATTATACTAGCCCACCAAGGTGCCTCTGCTGTCGGTTGTGGCTGCCATTCAAAGCTAAATTCATCTGTACTTATATCTTCAGGTTTTAGATCTCTATTCTCCGGCCTTTCAGACTCTATTATCTGCACATCGTTTCGAAATAGCTCTTTATCCGGAATAAACGATTTGAAATCGTATTTATCTGGGAAACTATTTTCAGGAATTGTCGAATCTACTCTAAGTCCAACTGCATAGCCTTTATCATTTGTACTAAGTTTAGATATCTTTCCCTCTTTAATCTCTTTTAAGAGTTTCTTATAGGATAGACTCTCTTGTTGTCCCCCTATATCAAATAGGCCTACAACTATTATGATAGATACAAGAAGTAGTAACCAAAAACCTGGGCCCCTAAAAAATCTTCTCAATTTCAGCCCTCCTTTGACAAAATTAAAATCTATAACAATTTACTGAAGTTTCCAGTAAAGTATTCTTAGTATTGCAATATAACATTTTAGCATGTAAAGATGGATAAATCAAATGTTTTATTTATCATCTTTTTCTAATTCCAGGACGGATACATATGGCAGATTTCTATATTTTTGATCATAGTCAAGCCCGTACCCAATCACAAATTCATCAGGGATTTCGAACCCAAGATAGTCTATGGTCACAGGTATTTTCCGTCTAGATGGCTTATCAAAACAAGAGCACACCTTCAGGCTATTGGGTTTTCTCGAAAGCAAATAATCACAAAGGTAGTGTAATGTTAATCCTGTATCCACTATGTCCTCTACAATGAGCACATCCTTATCCTCCACTTCTAAATCTAAATCCTTTAGAATTCTTACTACACCAGAAGACTTGGTAGATGCTCCATAGCTAGATACCGCCATAAAATCCATTTCTAGGGGGAGTTTTATGTGTTTTGCAAGATCAGACATAAACACAACAGCGCCCTTTAGTATCCCAACCATAACCAACTTCTTGCCCTGGAAATCTCGTGTAATTTCCATCCCCAATTCTTTTATTCTTTTATTTAATGCTTCTTCCTCTATTAACACTCTTCCCACTTTATCCAAGTATACTGCCTCCATATTCTAATATAGTATATTATATTGTTATCTCTTTATATTTATATATGATAATTCTATAACATTCTCAGTATCTTTTGATATCTTATAATCATCACCTATCTGATAGCCTACTACCCATATTATATTTTCACCATCTACCACAAGAGGAATGCTATCACGGATATAGCGTGGTACCTTCTCATCTATGAAAAAGTCCTTTAATTTTTTACTCCCTTGCATTCCTAAGGGTTTAAATCTATCGCCGTCTTTCCTATTTCTTATATGAAGGGGGCCTATAATAGCATCACCATCTATATAAACACAATCAGTAGCGCCAAAACACCATTTCGCTACATGTTTAGCTCTGATTGCCATTTTATGCTTGTCTAATATTACTGTCGATGGCACCTCAAGTTTAGCACAGATTCCCTTCTCCCTATGCATTTTGCCCCGTATTAAGAGTATATCATCATAATCCCTATATACTTTTAGATCCCAAGGCAGATCTATAATAGAGCCTATCGGGAGTCTTTCCATATTAATAATACTATCTATATGGACTTTTCCTATATCTGACATACTTCCAAAGAGATGCTCTACACATCTGCGTATTATACGTCTCTTGATAGCTTGATGGCAAGACTGGAGAAAATCGATAGATATCGTAATCTGGTTGGCATTCATATCGAGATTCTTCTCCATGAGTTTTTCCGTGTACTTTTTAAGAAAATCATCCTCCTCTCCCAATATGTCTGTCATACGTATTATGCTATCTTTAAAACCCTGATTGAGCGTCCTTTCAATATAGGGTATAAGCTCTAGTCTTATTTTATTGCGGGTATATATAGTTTGATAATTTGTCCTATCATGTCTGTAGACTATATCGTGTTTCTTTAAGTACCTTTCAATAGATAATCTATCAAATTCCAAAAGGGGTCTTATTATCTTGCCGTCTCTGACAGGTTTTATGCCCTGAAGACCTTCCATTCCCGTACCCCTAATTATATTATATAAAATAGTCTCGATCTGATCATCTCTGTGATGCCCCAAAGCAATCTTGTTCCCATCTACTTTTAAAAGTACTTTCTCATAAAAATCATATCTGGCCTTTCTGCCCACTTCTTCTTCCGATAAGCTATGTGATTTTGAAAGCGCTTTAATATCTACTTCGTCTAGAAAAAAGGGAACATCCCACTCCCTACATATTTTTCGGACATAATCTGCATCCATATCTGCATCTTGTCCCCTAAGACCATGATTTATATGTGCTACAAATAATTTTATATTAAGCCTATACCGGAGACTATATAACATATGTAGAAGAGCTACAGAATCAGCACCGCCCGATACGCCAACTACTATATTATCTCCACTACCTATCATATCATATCTATCTATAGTTTTAAGTAGTTTATGTAGCATTTTATCACCTTTCATCTCTGAATGCTATTATTTTACATGTTCTTTATATGTTTTTCAAGCAAAAACCAGAAAAGACCTACATATCTTAATATGTAAGCCTTTAAAATCTACTCTATTATCTATTTTACAGGTTTCCATACTCGACTTACCATAACAGTCATATCATCGCTTGCTATACCTTTACCAGCCCTTAATGCACTATCTAGTATATATTCTGCCATCCTCTCGGGAGTTTTAATATCCTGAGATGTAATAATACCACTAAGCCAATCATCTGCATCAAGGCTTCCCTCGTAGGCATCTAATATCCCATCGGTTACCATTATCACCATATCATTATCACGTAGTCTTACATGTTCCCTGCTCATCTTAATATTCTCTATAATTCCTATGGGAAGACTTGAGGCTTTAATTACATCTACAGCATCTCCCCTTTTCAAAAAGGTAGATACAGCTCCAATTTTCGCAAATTCAGCATGTCCACTTCTCTGGTCTATTAGGCATATATCTGCAGTGGCAAATATCTCATCCCTTGATCTTACCATAAGAACAGAGTTTATAGTCTTAACTGTTATGTCCAGATCAAACCCGGCCTCCATGAAATCTTCTAATAGATATAAAACGTCTGCACTTTCCATAGCAGCCCTATCCCCAGAACCCATACCGTCACTTAATGCTAACATAAACTTGGCTCCGCTAAGTTCTATAGAGGTATGGCTATCCCCTATAGTATCTTTGTGTTCTTTCCTTCTCTGGGCTATCCCTGTTATTATATTAAATTTTTTAGCCTCTTCTAGATATATGGTGCATTCATTTCCTCCCGCATATATGCATTCTCGATTTTTACAGGTAAAGGGTCTCCCTATTACCCTAGAAACTACGTGCTCTACTATCTTATGGCACTCCAGCTTGCCTTTACAAGCCTTCTTTATGATTGCAACCTCTATCATATCCTCTGACTTTTCCATTACCAATACTTCCCTACAATATATACCCTCTCTATCTAGTCCTAAATTTATCTTATCCTCTATTTCTCTTTTAAAATGTATGTCCATATCAACTTCTTGAGCCAGTTGCTCTATTACGTCGGATATACTCTTTAGTTGGTCGGATACTAAATGCCTGCATTCATCTAGTTGTCTTTGCCATCTTATATTCTGCCTATAATCATAGTATACCTTGGAAGTCTCCTCTATAAGCGTATTAAACTTATAACATCCCATCATCATATGCTCTATACTATCCTCATCTAATTTTTCATGCATTCCCAGAGATTCAAGAATATTAAAAATATTATTATAGGTCTTGTAAAAGTCTCCCTCCCAGCACTTTTTATATAAAGAGCAATCCATACATACTCTATTTACAACTTTATCTATAAGTTTTGATATTTCTTTTGAATTGCCTTCTATGCTAGCACCCTTTGTAATCTTATTAAATGTCTTTGATAGCTGATAAAATACTTTAGAGAATTCCTTCAGCTGATTAGTAATTACATCCTGCATTCTATGTATATAAAATACTTGATCTTTGGCCTTAGCTATAGATGCATCAAAAAATTGGCGTATATATTCTATTGCGAATTTTGGGGTTAGTATAAATACCAAACCTGAGACTATTATATCTTTTAGTGAAATTATAATATATGTGGATTGGTTTATATAAAATGTGGTAACCGCATTTGCCATTATAAAGGAAATCGCCATCATAGTCCTTCCTAACTCTTGGAAGATTCCTGATATAAGTCCACAAATGCCTAAACACCCTACAAACACCATATCAGAAGTACCTGTAAGGGATAATATGAGCCCAATTAGAATCCCCGTAGTGGCTCCAATACTAGCTCCCCCTACATAAGACGATAATAATATTACATAAATAGATAGGACATTTTTAATGGATATTGGTAATCGTCCATTGTCCCAAAATCCTACAATTACAAGTGATATGAATATACTTATGCATATAATCTCTTCATTTGATAATATTCTTCTCTTTTTAGTATTCGATAATATTAGGGAGACATTCCTAAAAACATATACCATAGTGAATACTATTAATCCTTCTACTGATGCAGATAGAACATCATAGATTATAAATCCTCTAATATACAAGTATATAATATTTGTAATAGATATTGACGCAAAGCCAGCTAGGGCTCTGACAGGCGTCTTTAGCCCTTTAGCTCTATTATATCCTAAAGATCTAATATATAGATAGAGCATAGATAGCGCCCCTATGTATCGCAGATTGCCAATACTTAGACCTCGAGTGAATATGCCTAGTACTATAGAGATAAGGTATGAAAGTGGATTGGCATTATATCCAATAAGTGAGGCATACAGAGATATCCCAAATGGTGCCATATTGTCTAGTATTAAAACTCGTCCAATAAAAAAGGATGAACATAACATCAAAAATTGTTTTATAATACTATTTTTGTCTAAGGGCCTTTTTGCATCTATGGCACCCATAGCCTTTCTGTCCAAAAATACTACATCTTTATAGTCATATATTTTCTTTTGCATAGTCACACCACCATATCATTTAAATTCGCTATGAATAGATGATGTCAATTATAACAGGCCTATAATGAATTATTTGTCGCTATAGGGAATCTATATAGAAAAATTTATGCAAAAATGATTATATTATATAGAAAAGGCGCTGACAGCTGTCGTATACATATAATAAAAAACTTTTAGAGTAAAATTACTCTAAAAGTTTTTGGTGGGCGCAATAGGGCTTGAACCTATGACCCCCTGCGTGTAAGGCAGGTGCTCTCCCAGCTGAGCTATGCGCCCAAACTTTGGTAGCGGCGAACGGATTCGAACCGCTGACACTTCGGGTATGAACCGAATGCTCTTGCCAACTGAGCTACGCCGCCGTAGAAAACAAAAGTTGGAAGAATGGTTGCGGGGGAGGGATTTGAACCCACGACCTCCGGGTTATGAGCCCGACGAGCTACCTTACTGCTCCACCCCGCGTCATTTGAAACTCCGTCTCTTCCTTAACGGCAAAATCTATTGTACAACATACTTTATAGATTGTCAATACCTAAAAAATAAAAATTTGGGCAGACCATACGTAGCATTATATAGTCTACCCTTTAACTTTAACCGCGTCCCCTAAATCCTCCAGAGCGCTTTGCTTCCCTATTTTTTAGATCTGATAATCTGTCTTCACTCTCTTTCATAAATTCCGCCAAGTTTTTTTCAAACGACTCTTCATCCTGCTTTGCCGCACGAATCGAAAGGCTAATCCTTCCGCCACCTTCTATGGATAACACTTTAACCCTTACCTTATCATCTATGCTTAAGTGATTATTGATATCCTTTACATAGGTATCGGCAATTTCTGATATGTGCACCATACCTGTCTGTTCTTCAGAGATTTCTACGAAAGCCCCAAACCCTGTTATTCCTGAAACTACCCCTTCAACAATTTGTCCAACCTTTACCGGCATAAACTAAGAGTTCCTCCTCTTTTTATTTTTTATCCTCAATTAAAATTCTCTCTCCCTCTTTAACCCAACCTAAGTTCTCTCGCGCCACACGTTCGATATATTCTTCCGACTCTGAATATTGGATCTGACGCACTAAATCATTATTTTCCTGCCTAATGTAATCGATTTGGCGCTCCAACTCTCTTGTTTCAACATATTGCTCTCTTAGTAACATCTCCTGTTTTGCAAAGATTCCAAGCAGGTATACCAAAAAGAGCAACACCAATATAGACTTTACCCTAAATTTCACTACATAGCGCCTTTTTTTCATTCCCTTCCCTTCTTTGCTTTATAAAATTCTATAAACTATTATAACATAAAATAAATGCATTTCTATATCTATTATTCTACATCTTCCTTAGTAATCCTCCTTTTGTCTATAAATTTTCTATAGAATCTATTTCTAAGGAAAACACCAATTCTCCTTAAGCATTTTATAGGCAGGTTTAATATATCAAATAACAGCTGCAATGGATATACTAATAGTACCACTAACTTATCAAATAACCACAAAATCCCCTTAAATAATCTTGTGAAAAATTTTATGACATACTTACTTATTATTGATAAGTATAGAAGCCAACCTAGAGCAAGTCCTATCAACCCATATAGACGTATCTCTCCATCATTTATATAAAAGAAACCGCCCAAGACTAATATAGATGTCGTCAGCCAAAACAAGATATCCATAATAGCCGTAACTAGTTTTGTCGAATGAGCCAGAATTCTAATAACCCTATAGATATCATATATAATTCCTATAGCTATACCCATGCACAGTGTAGCCAAAAATACATATGCTTGATTCGATGTAGCCATGAGCATATAATATTCGCCCCTATCTGAAAAGTCGTCCCCAAATACTAGCACTCTTATCCCTAAACATATCTCCATCGCTATATTCTAGGGCTTCTATTTGGCCTTCTACAATCAAATGTCCCTCTTCTAAATTGAGCTTATTTATATGTAAATCCTCCCCGTGCAAGGTCACAAGTCCCATATCTGTGGCCAGAAGCACCATAGATTCATCAAAACTATCTACATCGACCACACCTGTTATAGTGATCTTGGTTCTGTTTTCCATCAAAATGCTATGCCCTCTGCTTCGCATGATGCTTTTATTATCTATTTCATTTACCATATAAGTCCCCCCAAATATCCTTGTCCTGTATGATAATATGCAGTTATGATTGGCTTTATGTATAAAAAGACTCAAATTCTGTGATGTATCACAGAATTTGAGTTTAGTAATTGTATACTAGTTAGTCCCACATTTTAGCTATCTTTACATCCTTAAAATAATGGGTGAGTATCTCCTCAAATGTCTTTCCCTCCTGTGCCATAAAGTAGGCGCCCCATTGTGACATTCCAACCCCGTGACCATATCCCCTACCAGTTATCGTTAGTTCATCATCTACGTACTCAATACTATCTAAAAGCGTAGACTTCATCTCGGTACTATCTAGGGCAACTCTAAAATCCGCAGCGGATATACTTGTGTCACCAAAGTTTAAAGTAGTAGTACGCCCCGATGGTCCTTTATCACCTATTGTAACACTATCAAAATCCTCAATTCCACTACCCATTTCTCCAAGCGCTTCAATTATCCTCTCCTTAGGGAATGTAGCCGTCCAAACTCTTTCATCTTCTGGAACCTCTTCTCCGATATCTGGTGATTCAACACTTTCAATATAGGGCGGGTTTTCCTCTTTGAAATTCAAGCCCTCTTTCGCATCAGCGGTTATACCACCTGCATTTGAATGAAACCAGGTCTTTGTAAATTGACCGTTATAGGTAAGTACTTGCCCCCTTGTCTCTTTCACAGCCTCTTTAATTGCCTCATTGACCTCTTCAACATTCCATGCCTGGGCCTCTTCTATATCAGTGGACACATGGGCGTCCGGATTATGTCTAGATTCTCCCTTGGTCTCTATAAAGTCTAATACAAATGTTCGCGCAATTATAGCCTGGGCCTTGATTGTTTCAGCAGGCCAGTCGTTTTTAATCTCACCGGCCACTACACCCTCCACATATTCTTCAAAAGGCATTTGCGCCACCTCTTCGGTTTGATGAATATATACATTTAACCTAGGTTCCTCTCCTTCTTGCCCCTGAAGCGCTCCTGGCATATCTGGCGCCTGTTCTTCCTCCTCCAATGTGCCTTCCTCTTTTTCTTCTTTTTCCCCTTCTCCTTCGGGTTCTGGCTCTTCTCTCTCCTCTTCTTTGGGAATTGCAGGGCTGGGCTCACGTTTCTCCTCCGATTTACATGATACCAACATAAGGCCAGATATACTTACTACCAACACCCAAAGTATAAATCTTCTTAGCTTCATAAAACTCCTCCAAGCTTTAATGTGATATATATATTATTCACATTAAAGCCCAGTCTCATTCCCCTAAAAGCTCCCTATACATATCTTGGGCATCCTTTTTTAATGCATGTTCAGATAGATGCAATATTTCATATCTATTAATTCTATCACCAAATTTTATTGCCAGTATGTCCCCAATCTCTACCTTAGCTGATGGTTTTGCAATCTTATCATTTACTGTTACCCTTCCCTGATTGCATGCCTCATTAGCAACTGATCGTCTTTTTATTATTCGTGATACCTTCAAATACTTATCTAGTCTCAAATCATTTCCCCCCTCCATCTATAAAATCTAGCCCCAAAAATATAAAAACCGGGATATGTACCCGGCCTTTATGCTCTGTTACTTATTTACAGTATCTTTTAATGTTTTGCCAGCCTTAAATACAGGAGCCTTAGAAGCCGGAATAGTAATTTCCTCGCGTGTTTGTGGATTCCTACCCTTTCTCTCCGCTCTGTGGCGAACCTCAAATGTGCCAAATCCAACTAGCTGCACCCTTTCTTCCCTTGCTAATGCTTCTGTAACTGTCTCAAGGAAGACATTCAATGCCTTCTCTGCATCCTTTTTTGTGAAATCTCCCTTTTCTGCCATTGCTGTAATTAATTCCGATTTATTCATTTTGTTTCCTCCTCTTTCTAAGCTGTTGTTTGCTAAGTTAAATTTATGCCCTCAGCCAGTGAATCTAAATAGATTCTTAAGTAGCATATTCTCTATCAATGCGTGAATTCCTCTTTTTTTGACAATCTTTTTAAAAATTCCTAAGGTTTTGTGAATCAATTATATAGTTACCATATATTGCATAAATTATACATGGTTTTGCCCACGAAATAGCCTTTTAGCCCTATCCCATAACTTGTCCATTTCTTCAAGCGACATATCCTCTAGCCTATTATCTGCATTCTCCTCTATATAGGAAAACCTGGTTATGAACTTTTCTATAGTAGAGATTAGTGCAAGCTCCGGCTCTATATTTAAAAATCTTCCAACGTTAACAGCTGCAAATAGCACATCTCCCAATTCTTCAAAAGCTGCATCTCTATCTTCTAAATATACAACTTTAAGCTCTGCCACCTCTTCTTCTAACTTTTTTAATGCATCCTCTACTCTATCCCAGTCAAAACCTACTTTTGCAGCCCTTTTTTGAATTTTGTTTGATCTTATAAGGGCAGGCAGGGCCTTAGGCACATCCTTTAATGATTGAGTATGGGTATTATGTCTTCTCTCCTTCCTTTTTATATCCTCCCAGTCAGCCGAAACTTTTTCGCTATTTGAGCCATTATCGCTTTTGAATATATGTGGATGTCTACGAATCATTTTCTCAGATACACCTAATATTACATCTTCTATATCGAACTTTCCCTGTTCTTTCGCTATCTGGGC
>JAAZLT010000002.1 GCA_012799205.1 Clostridiales bacterium | reverse complement strand
TGGGATTCATATATATCCACCTTAGAATCTATGGGATTAGGAGAGTTAATAGAAGTATCACAAACATGCTATGAGCGGATGATGTCTCAATAATAGAAACTCTATTAGACCTCATGAAAAGTCTCGATGGTTATAATATGATTTTTTAGTTTGAAGCACTATATAGGCCTGTGTACCGAATGGTACCTATATTATCTAGAGATGGCTTTTATTGGGCTGTGCAAGCAGCCCAATCTAATAAATTAATAAATAACAAACTGGAGGTAATGATTTTGGACAATTTAAAACAAAAAATTAAAGATTTTGCCGTTGAATCCGGGGTAGATCTTATAGGCTTTGCATCAAAAGATAGGTTTGATGATTTAGAGCCTCATAAAAACCCATTCGCGATTTTTCCAGAAGGTAATACTGTTATTCTACTCGGTAGGAGAATAACTAGGGGTACTCTTAGGGGAGTTGAAGAGGGTAGTAACTTTGGCGATTATAGTTCATTTGGATACTCTTGGCTAGATGATGAGTTTGTAGCACAATCATGTTATGATATAACAATATTTATCGAGAACTTTGGTTGGGAGGCAGTTCCTATATTCCCAAATCCTGTAGAAACTTATGGAATGGGAGTATCTGTAGCTGAGGGAAGAGAAGCACCTAATGTCACACCAGATTTCCAATATGCTGCTGTAGCATGTGGGCTTGGTGAAATAGGCCTTAATGACGAAATTCTTACAGAGAAATATGGACCTAGACAGCGTTTTCAGATGATTATTACAGACGCTATTATAGAGGCGGATCCTATTTTAACTGAAAGCATATGTGATCTATGTGGAAAATGTGCGGATATATGCCCATTACAGGCTATAGATAAAGAAAATACTAAGACAATAGCAATATGTGGCAAAGAAATGGAAATAGCAGAGATAGATTATGATTTATGTAGAAAATGCCAAAATGGGGCTATTCCTAATAGATTATTTGGTGCTGCTAAACCGGATAGGCTTGCTGCTTTATGTATGCGAACATGTGTAAATCATCTGGAGGAGAATGACTTAGTAAGCAATGTGTTCGAGAACACATTCAGAAAGCGCGACCCTTGGGCAATAGATATATATGGCAAAAATCCTGGGACAGACCAATAGGGGGTGTATTATAAATGAAACTGACATCAAAAATGATAAAGGAGAAGGCAAAAGAGCTAGGTATAGATATAGTGGGGATTGGAAATATCGAGCGTTACAAAGAAGCACCACCACTCATGAATCCTAAGAACTATTTTCCTGAGGCTAAGTCTGTAATTGTAACAGCAATGAGAATACCTAGAGGGACATATAGAGGAATAGAGGAAGGAACTCATTGGCATAATTATACCTATTACGCATATAACAGATTAAATACCCTATATAGGCCACGACTCACCTATGCACTTGCATGTTTTATAGAGGATCATGGTTGGGAAGCGGTTCCTAATTATCCAGCGGTTCCTGAAAGAAATCCAAACAGAGAACCTGTTGCTGAAGGCAAACTTCCTGCAGATATTGTAACTAGCATAAGGATAATGGGAGTAGGGGCAGGTGTAGGCGAGATGGGACATTCCAAAGTATTCTTAACTAAAAAGTTTGGTCCCAGAGTTAGGCTAGGCAGCATATTAACAGATGCCGTGTTAGAGCCAGACCCAATGATAGAGCCGGGCACTATATGCAATAGCTGTGGAAGATGCGTAAGGGATTGTCCAGGCAATGCTATTCCACCGATTAAGGATGAGGATAAAAAGATCACCATTAAAGTGGGCGACAAAGATATAACTTGGGGAGATGTCCATATGGGTAGATGTACCCTAACACATCACGGATTTAATAATATGATATCTCCATTTCATAAAAAGGACTTCCCTAATATGGCTTTCGATGCAGCAAATTCAGATGTAACCGAAGAGGAAGCATATAAACTGACATATCCTATGGCAACTGGCACATGGGGTCCAACATTATTTTACGGTAAAACATCAAGAGTTTTAAATTACTATGACTATGTAATGAATCATGTTGGATATTTTGCAGTATGCGGAGCAAGAGGATGTATAAGGGCTTGTATGGATAATCTAGAGCGCACTAATAGGATAGAGAACACATTTAATAACAAATTCTACAATAAGAAATCTTGGATCATTCCAAATGAAAGACAAGAGGAAAAGGGCAAGATTAATCCATGGAGAGAAGAATGGTTGGATGAGCATTATCCAGGGATTAGAAAAAACGAATATTAAGATTTCTGAGGCATCCCGATGAGGGGTGCCTTAGAAAGTTTGGAACCGGTTTATACCAAAACGATAGATATAGGGTAGCTTTATAGATCTTTTTGATATAGAATTTATAGTAACTAGAATTATACAAGGTGGGAATTATAATGATAGATAATAATGAACTGAAAGACTTAAAAACAAAGGGTTTTATTAAAACAAAGGGCACAGAATACTTCACCATTAGGATAGTAACTGATGTAGGTAATATGACTTCAGAACAGCTCATGGTCATATCAAGGGTTGCTAAGGATTATGGTAGAGGCTATGTGGGATTTACAACGAGGCTAGGGGTAGAGATTCCATGGATTCAATATGACGACATACCAAATGTACGTAAATCCCTGATAGATGCTGATATCACTATTGGTGGAACCGGCACAAAGGTGCGAGCTGTGGTTGCATGTAAAGGAACAGTATGCTTACACGGAATAATAGACACCCAAAAGAGAGGAAGACAGCTCCATAAAGAATATTTTGGTGATATTACTCCTTCCAAATTTAAAATAGGGGTTATTGGTTGTCCTAACAATTGCGCAAAGGCTCAATTACATGACTTAGGTTTTATGGGACAAATAGTGCCTGAATATATACCGGATAATTGTACAGGGTGCGAGCTATGTATTGATGAATGCAGAGTTGATGCAATTTCAATGCAGGGAGATATAATAGCGATCGATAGAGAACTATGCGTAAATTGTGGTAAATGCATACCAGCTTGTCATTTTGGTGCATTGGAAGAAAGGGATAAAGGGGTAGCCGTGTTTGTAGGCGGAAAGTTTGGTCGTCAGCACAGGATAGGCTATAGGCTTGGAAAAATATATTCTGATGAAGAAATGGTAGATCTAACCGGTAGGATGATTGATTTTTATAGAGAACATGGAGAAGGAAAAGAAAGGTTTGGAGATATGATAGAGCGGATAGGTATAGATGTGTTCGAGGAAGGGATAAAAAAATAACATGGGTAGGTATAGACTTAGAACACTCTGCAGTTTGGTAATTGCTATAATAATACTAACTAGTTGCCATATAAATACACATGATGATACATTGAATAAAACGGGCACCATTATAGAAAAAGATAGCAAAACAATTACCTTCAAGGATGCACTAGGTAAAAAGCAAACCATAGGCAAAAACCCACAGAGAGTTGTATCGCTATATAGCTCCTATACAAAGTTATGGGCACTGGCTGGTGGTCAATTAGTAGGAAGGGTTGAGAGCGCCAACCCAGTGCCAGAATCTGTAAAAGATGTGGAGATAGTAGGTGGCACAGGATCACCGAACATAGAGAAGATAATATCCTTAGAGCCTGATCTCGTGATGCTAAGTCCTACTATGAATGATCAAAATAATATAATAGATATATTAAAGCAAAATGATATAGACTATATGGCCCTAAGGTATGATAATTTTACTGAATACTTAAATGTATTAAAACTATTTACCTCCATAACTGATAGGGATGATCTATATAAGACATATGGAGAGCAGATAGAAGAAGATATTAGGT
>JAAZLT010000101.1 GCA_012799205.1 Clostridiales bacterium | reverse complement strand
GCCTGATATAAAATTGGCAATAAGCATACGTCTAGTATCGCTTAAATACTTGACATAATCTCCAAACTTCATCTTCTCTAGAGTACGCGCCAACTCTTTTATCCTGCTCTCATCCGAGGTAGACTTTTCCATCTGCTCACTCCCTTCATATATAATATTATTGACTTATAATAGGGAATAATGCATATAAAAATAGGGAGACATATATCTCCCCTTTATTTCTCCTTAATATTTGTTATAGGATCGCTTGCATCTAGCATCTCAAGTTGTGTCTTAAGAAATGTCCTAAACTGATTTTTAAAAACCTGTACCTGCTTTTCTACATTTTGATATTCATTGTTAATTTTTATAACTTGGTTATTAGCATCCTCTATAAGGCCTTGCGCTCTATTTTTCGCCTGTTCTATAATGAGATCTGCCTTTTCTTTCCCAGTTTTCACAACATCTTCAGCAGTCTTTTGTGCAGTAACTAATGTCTCTTGCAGCGTACTCTCCATTGCCTTATAGCTTTTGGCTTTTATCTCTAGGTTTTCTATGCGATCTTGCATATCTAAATTTTCTTTATATAAATTTTCAAATGCCTCTATAATTTCATCTAAAAATTCATCTACCTCATCTGGATTATAGCCTCTAATAGATCTGGAGAACTCCTTATTATGTATATCTATTGGAGTGATTTTCATACTGCGTCATATCCTCCCTCCTATTTGTATATCTCTATCTCTATATATAAATTATCTCTTTGTGTAATCCTTACTGTATCTATAAATCTTATTCTGCCCATACCCCTAATAGTTATGACATCACCCGGATCAATTGCTCTGCCAGGCTTATGACAAGGATTCCAATTTAACAATACCCTGCCTTCTCTAATAAGATTTGTACTTTTAGTCCGAGACATTTTAAATCCCGCACTTATAATACAATCTAGCCTTAAAGATGGCACTACTGAGGCAATAATTTTCGGCGGTACAACTTTAATCTGAATATCAGAAATCCCTAGGCATTCAGTAGATACAAATGCACTGCCCACCTGTGAAAGATTTTCACTAATATAGCGAATCATATTGTCTATTACAAACACATATGCGTTATTTTTATTGACTATAATATCGCCCAATACTTCCCGCTCTATTCCAAGTCCTAAAATAGCGCCCAAAATATCTCTGTGACCTATATTATAATAGTCATCGTTCCAATTAATTTTGACCACCTTGATAGGTTCAAGATAATATAGATCATATTCAAGCAATATAGGATAAATTGCAAATATGCACCTTTCAGCCTTTTCGTAGCCGCCCAATCTATTATATTTAATCTCATCCATGCCTCTAAGCATATTCTCAATATGATGTTGCTCTGCTAAATTATAAAATTTAGTATGAATCGGCATATTTCTTCTGACAGCTATTTCTATTTTATTCTCTACATTTGCCAATAGATAATGCAGTTCTTTATTGTCCATATATCAGGCTCTCTCCCCCTTAAAAGATTATCCAATATCTAAACCTCTCTATAAGTACAATGAGTATTTGTAGTACTATATAGGCAAATATAGGAGAGAAATCTATTGGCATCTGAGATGAGCGCAATCTATCTGTCAACGCTCTAAATGGCGCTACAATGGGTGATATAATCCGCCCAACTAAAGTACGCATAGGATGACTAGGATCTACCACCCAGGACAAAAATGCATTTATGATAATCAACCAAGTAAATATCTTAAAAAACCATTGTACACCCTTTAAAACTTCAAACAAAACTTCACGCCACAAACTATTTCCTCCCTATTCTACATCCAATTCATCCATATTATTTAGTGTAAAGAAACTCTTACCCTTCAAATCATCTGGAATATCCCCGCTTATATCTACATTATTAGGTGCTAGCACAAATATTCCCCGGGATACTTTATGTATTGACCCCTCTAATGCATAGACGGCGCCACTGAGAAAATCGAGCACCCTTTGGGCTAGATCTGAATCTAAGGATTCTAGGTTGACGATAATAGGTTTTCGGCTCTTTAAGTTGTCAACAATGGTCTGTGTATCGTCATATGATAGCGGTTGATATACCATAACCTTGACATAGGGATTTGAATGTATGTTGACAACCTTGCCCCTTCGCGTTTTAGACCTGATATTATAACCCTCATTAGGTTCCGAATAGAATTCATCACTATACGCTTCATCCTCTACATCTTCTTCTAAAACATTTTCCTCTAAGCCGATAAAATTTAACATTTTGTTTAATACACTATTTGCCATATTACTACCTCCTTTGCGTTTTTGGCCTATCGTATATTGCTCTACCTATCCGTACCATATTGGCACCTTCCTCTATCGCCACTTCAAAATCGTTGGTCATACCCATAGATAGATAGTTCATATCCACATTCGGATAATTTTGATCGCTTAAACTTTGAAATAGTTTTTGCATCCTAGCAAAATAAGGGCGTGTCTTCTCTACATCTAAGACATGTGGTGCCATGGTCATAATGCCCTCAACTTTTAAGAATTTAAAACTACCTATATTATCTAAAAATCTTATTATATCCTCTTCGTATACCCCAGCCTTTGTTGCTTCCTTAGATATGTTTACTTGTACCAATACAGGGACTTGCCTATCTATTATCCTTCCCCTCTTATTAATTTCTTTTGCTAGGGATAGTCTATCAAGGGAATGTATAAGTGCTACCTTATCAGCTATATCCTTAACCTTATTGGACTGTAGCCTACCTATAAAATGCCAGTTAATATCTCTGTCTATATTTTGATACTTACCTTGTAACTCCTGCACCCTGTTCTCACCTATATTGTATATGCCTAGGTCAATAGATGTTAAAATAGTCTGGATATCTATAGTTTTCGTAACTGCTACAAGTTGTATATCATTAGCATCTCTTCCAGACTTAATAGCTGCCTTGGCTATTCTATCGTTGACATATTTTAAATTGCTTTCTATACTCATTATTAAAATCATCACTCCTGTAGGATTTAAATGATAATTAGCGATATTTTTATATCTTTATTTGATCACTATATTATCTCCTTCTTTTAAAAGGCTTGTCTCATTATTTATTATAACATATTCACTTGTTTCCGATTCCGCTATTATTTCTATTTCTATAAATACGGATTCATTATTTTGAACGCTATATACGCCTGTTTTGGATCTTTTATTTACAATTGCATCCCGGGGGATTTTAAGTCCTCTGACAGATTTGTATATAATTGCACTTGTATTTCTTGTATTAATAAAGTCTTCTATGTTTTCAGAAAATTCTATAGAAACTAAAAATGACTCGCCATTGACTGTAATCTTATTAATCTGCCCCTCTATTATTTTATCATTAAAATCTAGGAAGTGAACCGATATTCTCTCTCCCTTATTAAAGAATATCTTAGGGTATTTGACTTCACATACTATAAACCATCTATTAGGTTTTATAATTCTAAAAAAAGGACTTTGTAAACTTGTATTCTTTTCAGCACCTACTCCTAGATCAGCAGATTTCCAAGATACAATATCCCTATAAGTGTCCACCTCAAACTCTTCTATAGACTCAGGCCTTAAAAGCTCCTCTAGCCCATCAATTTGAAAGCTTAGAATCCCATCTCTAGGCGATACTATGTCAATCTTCCATTCCTGAAGCTGCTGTGAAAGCCTTTGCTCTTCTTCATTAAGCCTTGCTAAGTAGCTATCCGGCTCTATTATACCTTCCACTAATTGTTGCCTCTTATGTACAACTGCTTGAAAATCCCTTTCAAGTTTCTTTAAAGCTTCTAATTTGTTATCCTTGACGCTAATTTGTATCTCATAGACAATAGAGTTTAACCTGTCTTGAAGCTTTTTAATATCATGGTCTTTTATATCTCTAAGCATGTTTTCCTGCTGATAGTTCACTATCTTTTCACGTATATTATATAGTTGATCCACTATATCATCTTCGAAATTAGGCTTATATATAGTGGCAATTATCTCATCTTTATTTACATATTCCTCTTCCTGCAGATAATAGGTAGCCCTTTCATATTCAGGCGCATTATATATATATTCATCCCGTATAACAATGGCCTCTGAATTATATTCTAGCTCTATACTCCCGTACTCTACCGTATAGTATAAACTAGGTCTGTTGAGATATCTTATTACAAAAGTCATAAGACCAAATATAAATATTATAAATAGGGCAAATCTAGGCTTAATCTTCCATTTTATCTTTCTGTTTTTGTTTAGCATTTTTGCCTGCCTTTATAAATAATAGATTCAACAAATAACTTAATTGTCCTTCTAAAAAGGGATTATTATTATATTTTTCTTTTAATAGATTTGTATACTTCTATATGGCTCCCATTGCGATAGAACTGTATCTGATCGCATAATTCTCTAATTATCTTTAGGCCCCTACCACCTTCCATATATATAGGCCAGTTATCGCAAAAAAAGTTTCGATGATTAAATCCTTCTCCTTCATCTTCAATATAAATAGATATTGTATTACTATCTATCTCGCGTATAGATGCTACAAGAGATTTATCTTCACATCTAGCATTTCCATGGGTCAAGCCATTGGAGATTAACTCATTTAATATCAATTTAAATTCAAATTGCTCATCTTCTTCTAAAGGATTCCATATCATTATACAATCCATCATATCAGATATAAGTAATTTAACAGTATTTCTATTTGAGCCAAAGATTTTTCTATGAAATAACAAATTCACAAAGGTCTACCTCCTAGACAAATCTAACCTTGATAAAATATTACTATCTAAAATACATTTACCCATTTAAAGCCTGCCTAAAACAGATATAAGATCTCAGCTCTCTTTAAACCAGTAGAAACGGAATTTATCTAGGATTCTTCTCTCCATTCTTGATATATACATTTGTGAAACACCTATTTTTTCAGCTATCTCCCTTTGACTTTTCCCAT
>JAAZLT010000100.1 GCA_012799205.1 Clostridiales bacterium | reverse complement strand
TGGATGCCCGATCAATAATTGGACATGGAGAAGGAGAGCTAAGCTAATAAGTTATATACCCCAAAGCTTTAACTCGACATTTCAATATAGATGCGAAGATATGGTCCTTATGGGGAGGACTTCGTATATAAACGTCATATCATCCCCATCTGATGAGGATAAGGCAATAGCGAAGAGGTCTATGGAGACCCTTAATATCTATCATCTAAAGGATAAAATATATTCCAAATTAAGCGGTGGAGAAAGACAATTAGTAAAGATAGCCCAGGCTCTAACCCAAGAATCAAAAATAATAGTTATGGATGAACCTACAAATAATTTAGATTTTGGCAATCAATTGATCATGCTTAGGCATATTAGAAGGTGTGCGGATATGGGGATGATCATTATAATGGCCACTCATCTTCCGGAACATGCCCTATTATATGCCACAAAAGCATTGTTGGTGAAAGACGGGAAAGTTATAGAGATAGATACCCCCAGTAGAAATCTACGTGAGGATGATCTTATAGATCTATATCATGTAGATATGGAAATAGTAGAGTTAAGTTTAAAGCAAGGCAATACATTTGCCAGTATTATAAGGGAGGGGATTGGGTGTATAGGCAAGTAAGTATATGTATTATTTCAACCGTGTTAGTATTTTTTCTATTAACAGGTTGCAGCAACCAAGAGGTTAGTGATAAAGTCATAAATAGGAGAATAAGATTGCAGGATATGGCAGGCAGGGATGTAATTATACCTGAGAAAGTAGAAAAGGTATTCTCCACTGGACCTGTAGGAACCATTTTACTCTATACTCTCAATCCGAATAAAATGATAGGATGGAATTATAGGCTCAGTGAGGGCGAGAAAAGGTTTATATCAGAGAAGTTTCACGCTCTTCCCAATTTGGGCGGTGCAGGTAAAGAAGAAATTAATATAGAAGAGATATTAAAGATAGATCCCGATATCATAATAATGATGGATACACTAGATGAGGCAATCATATCTAAAATAGAGATTTTAGAGGAAAGCACAGCCAAACCTATAGTCTTTCTAGACGAGGATATACATAAAATAGACATAGCCTATCAAATTTTAGGTCAGGTAATACATGAGGAGGATAGGGCTAGGCAACTAGCAAACCACTGTAGGGAAACTTTAGAGACTGCACAGGAGCATAGTTTAAACATTCCCCAGGAAAAAAAGATAAAGATCTACTACGCAGAAGGCCCCTATGGACTAGAAACGGAACCTGCTGGATCTTGGCATGGAGAGGTCATAGATATAGTAGGCGGCTACAATGTGGCAAAGGTAGAGGTAGGGGGAATTAAAGGAAAGACAAAGATCTCTATAGAACAGCTCCTATCTTGGGATCCAGAATTGATTATCGCCTGGGATGATGAAAGAGGGGGATATTATTCACAGATATTTAAGGACTCTATTTGGAAAGATATCAATGCAGTAAAAAACCATAGGGTCTATGCAATACCTAATAGGCCCTTTAATTGGTTTGATAGACCCCCGTCGGTCAATAGGATATTAGGTATCAAGTGGTTGGGAAGTCTTCTCTACCCAGATGTATTTAACTATGATATAGAAAAAGAGGTAAGAGAGTTTTATAGTAAGTTTTATCACTATGATCTATCCAATGAGGAGATAGAGGAATTATTAAAAGATTCTAGGGAATAATTATAACAGTAATAGAATTATACAAATATTGGTTTGGGATATGTCCCAAACCTGTTTTATTATGACTTTCTGGAATAAAGTTTACAAGAATTTGGGATTATAAATCTAGGACTTAAGAATTTATTATAAATAGTATAAAAGGGGAGAGATATATGGTAGTTGAACCACAAATAGGTATAGGCCTTATAAGAAAAGACTCTTGGGATAAAGTAACAGGGAAGGCAAAATACAACGGGGATACAATAAGTCGTGGTATGCTTCATGGTAGAATCTTCACCTCTACTTGTGCCCATGGTTATATAGAAAGATTGGATATCTCTAGGGCGCAATCCAGTAAGGGAGTGCAGGCTATAGTTATCGGGAAAGATTTTCCCATATTAACCGGCTCTGAAATAGCTGATATGCCCCCTCTTGCCGTAGATAGGGTTAGATATTTCGGTGAGCCTGTGGCAATTGTAGTAGCAGATAGTGAACAGGAGGCCATGGCAGCAGCGGACTTGATTGAGGTAAGATATACAGAATTACCAATAGTTAATTCTATAGGTGAAGCTCTCGAATCTGATGCCATGTTAGTTCACGAGGAGATGGCTAGCTATCATTGCCCCGATAAAAGTGTAATTCCAATAGCCAATACAAATATAGCCGATTGTACCAGAATCAGGAAGGGAAATATGGCTTATGCATGGAGACAATGCGAGAAAATAGTAGAATATAACTTTACAATGCCCCAGGCTGACCACCTAGCTATGGAGACTAGGAATGCAAGGGCAGAGATATCTCCTGATGGTGTGGTAAATATATATACATCCACCCAGGCACCCTTTGGAGTAAAGGAGGATATAAGTAAGGCCTTTAATATACCAGAGGGGAAGGTCATAGTCCATACCCCCCTAGTGGGAGGAGCATTCGGGGGGAAAGCCTCTACCAGCCTAGAATATCTGGCCTATATGGCCTCATATAAGGTAGGGGGTAGGATGGTACGTATAGCCAATCCTAGAGAACAAGATATTGGCAGCTTTCCATGTAAATTAGGTGCCAAGGGCAAAGTCAGGCTAGGGGCTACAAAGGATGGCATAATTAAGGCCATGGAATGTACATACTACGCAGATTGTGGGGCATATATGGGTACCGGCCCAAGGATGGTAAGGGCTATGGCATCTGATTGTTCGGGACCATATAATATAGAAAATATACACTGTGATGCATACTCCGTATATACAAATCATAATTATGTTACGTCCTTTAGAGGATTTGGACATACTGTTAGCACATTTGGACTTGAAAATGCTATCAAAAAGCTGGCCCAGGAATTGGAAATGGACGAGCTAGAACTAAGAAAGCTCAATGCCATAAAACCGGGGCATCTTAATCCTACCATGGCCAAAATAACTGCCAGTAATACTGGGAATTTGGAAAGCTGCCTAAATAGGCTAAGGGAGCTTATAAAATGGGATGAGGGCAGTAGAATAGAGTTAGACGATGGCAAAATTTTAGCAAAGGGAATATCTTGCTTTTGGAAGACATCCAGCTCGCCTGTAAATGCCACATCAGGTGTGCTGCTTACTATGAACTCTGATGGCACTGTAAATATGAACTTTGGTGCAACAGAGATAGGACCTGGCACTAAGAGCATAATGGCACAAATACTTGCAGAAAAGTTGAAGATGAAGACCCAAGATATAAATGTATACATGAGCGTAAACACACAGACTAGCCCAAAACATTGGAAGACTGTGGCGAGTATGTCTACTATAATGATTGGGAATGCCACCATAGCTGCTGCCAAGGACCTAATATGTCAAATAAAAGAGGTGGCATCCATGGTATTAAAATGTAGGCCCATAGATTTAGACATTGGAGATAAAAAAGTATTTATGATAGATGATCCTAGCATATTTTTAGACTTTGAAGAGATAGCACTAGGATATAAATATGAAAAGGGACCCGGAATATATGGACAGCTCATTGGGAGGGGAAGCTATGTCATGAGACAACTCATACCCTTAGATATTGAAACGGGGGAAGGCAAATCAGGTGTGTCTTGGACAGTGGGTGCCCAGGGAGTTGAGATAGAATATGATCCTAGGCTCTATACTTATAGGCTTCGAAAGGCCATAACTGTAGCAGATATAGGCAAGGTAATCAATATTAAAACTGCAGAGGGTGTGGTGATGGGCGGCATGAATATGGGATTGGGCCTAGCTACAAGAGAGAAGTTTACCTACAGCGAAAAGGGTCAGCTTCAGGATACCTCTATTAGAACATATAAGGTAATTCACCTAGGAGAGCAGCCAGAGTATATAGTGGATTTTATAGAGACTCCACAGGAGGATACAGCTTTCGGGGCTAGGGGAATAGGTGAGCATGGACTTATAGGCATGACAGGAGCATTTGCCAATGCCATATCTAATGCTACGGGTATGGAGTTTAACACCATACCAATAACACCAGAGATCATCTGGGAGAAAAAGATAGGAGGAAAGTATGATACCATATGAATTTGATTATTATAGACCAGATACAATACAAGAAGCTGTGGACCTATCTAAACATTTAAAGACATCTGGCCAAAAGGCAATATATTATGGAGGTGGCACAGAGTTTATAACCATGGCCAGGCTTAATAATATATATGTGGATGCAATTATAGATATAAAGAACATACCAGAGTGTAATGTATATGAAATAGACGGAGATGAGCTCATAGTAGGCTCGGCTATTACTCTAACTCATATTGCTGAAATGAGACTTTTTCCACTCCTTAGTATGGCTGCACATAGGGTAGCAGATCATACAGTCCGCGGCAAAATAACCCTAGGAGGAAATCTAGCAGGTAGCATTATATATAAAGAGACTTCACTTCCTTTACTGGTGGCAAATAGCGATATATTAATTGGCAAAATAGCACAGATAAAAAGAATACCTTTTAATGAATATTGGTCTAAGAGCCCCGAAGAGAAGAAAGGGGATTTGATAATTCAGCTAATTATAGATAAAAGATATCTAGCCCTCCCTCATGCACATGTAAAGAGAACTAAAAATGAAAAGATAGGATATCCACTAGTTTCTATAGCGGCGCTTAAAGATGGCGAGAATATAAACATAGCATTTAGCGGTATATGTGATGTCCCTTTTAGATCAAAAGATATAGAAAAGGCATTAAATGATAGTACTGTATCAAAGGATGAGAGAATACATAATATGCTAGAAAATATCCCCTTTGAAATATTAGATGATTTAGGTGGCGCCATGGAATATAGAAAATTTATGCTATCAAAAGTAGTTGAGGATATGGTAGAAGCATTTGAAGGAGGAGATGGGCATGCTCAAAATATCTGGCACTGAATCCATAATACTAAATGTAAATGGAAAGGATAGTACTGTGCTTGCCAAACCCTCAGACACCTTATTATTTACATTGCGAAATGAGTTGGGGCTTACCGGGGCAAAGCCTGGATGCGAAAATGGAGATTGTGGGGCCTGCACAGTAATTATAGATGATTGGCCTATTAAGTCATGTATAATGCTAACTGTGGAGGCAATAGGTAAAAGGATAATAACAGTAGAAGGCCTAAAAGATACTCCTATCCAGAAGGCTTTTGTAGATCAATTTAGCTTTCAATGTGGATACTGCACATCTGGATTTATAATGGTATGCCATTCTCTATGGAAGCTATACCCAGATGCAGACTCCAATACAATACAGGAGTGGCTACAATCCAATATATGTAGATGTACAAGTTTTCAAGAGATAGAGGCGGCTATTAAATCCATAATGGAAAGCAGCTAATATAAATTACACGTCAGTTACATATATATTATAATAATCATAGAATAATAGAGTGCTCCTTGTGGCTCTATTATTTTTAATCTAATGGAGTTTTGCTTTGGATATAGGCACATTTTAAGGTATAATAGATATAGTCTTTTAAAAGATGGGGAGGAATGGGTATGTCATTGTATAAGCTTCTCGAAAGTGGCTATGGGGATATAGAAGATCTAAATTGCGCTGAGAAGATACTCTATGGTGCAAATAAGGTATATAATTTAGGATTAGATAAAAACGCTCTTAAGCTCTCGGCAGGATTTGGTGGGGGCATGGGTATAGAAAGTGTATGCGGGGCTCTGACTGCATCTATAATGGTACTTAGCTATTTATTTGTAGAAAATGTGGCCCATGAGAGTACAAGGATAAAGAATTTATCTAGGGAACTGTTTGATAGATATGAAAAGAAGATGGGATATATAGATTGTACCCCTCTTAAGTACGACTATAGAACAGAGATCGAAGGCTGCCACTGGGTTATACTAGAGGCAGCGAAAATTTTAGATGAAATAATAGCAGAAAACACGAATATAGAAAAGGTGAGGTAACTAATGAAATGGATAGATAGGCTAAATAGGAAATTTGGCAGATATGCAATAACAGATTTAATAAAATATATTGTCTTTTTAAACGCAGTGGTATATGTGCTGATGCTAATACCTGGGAGCAACTTACACTCCCGGCTTGTATTAGTGCCAGAGCTTGTATTAAGGGGTGAGATATGGAGGCTAATATCATATATATTTATCCCTCCTGCATCTTCTCCAATATTTATACTCTTCACTCTATACTTTTACTACATGGTCGGAACTAACCTAGAGGCTGTATGGGGAAGCTTTAGATTTAACCTATATTATTTTATAGGAATGCTGGGCACCACCATTGCAATATTTATAACAGGGGGAGTGGCTACGCCTACATATATCAACCTATCGCTTTTTCTAGCATTTGCTTATTTATATCCAGATCATCAACTGCTACTTTTTTTCATACTACCAATAAAGATGAAATATCTAGCATATTTAAATTGGGCAATTATAGGATACTCT
>JAAZLT010000099.1 GCA_012799205.1 Clostridiales bacterium | reverse complement strand
TATTCAAAAAATGAGAGATGACCTAAGAAATGGACTATCCATCAACACAGAGAATACAGAGGGACGGCTCTTCTCTATTAATTTACCCAAATGATAGTAGAAAGGATGATTACAATGCATGAAGGATGTTCAGGAAACTTTGAAAATGGTAGACAAGTAGTAGACAAGATAAGGATGATGGGATTTGCAAACCGACCTATGACTATGCCACTTAATATAAAGTGTGTAGAATGTGGACAAGAGTTTCAAATGAAATATCATAAAGGTAAATGCCCTAATTGTAATATGATATATGGGGTAACTCCATGCCATGCCCCTGATCCAAATAGTGTTATGGCAGCAGGGAAAGGTTACTAGGTTTGTGTAAATTATCAATTATAAAGATAAATTTTTATTTTAGTAACATATGTTACCGAAGTAGTAGGAATTATATATTAAAATAGACTTATCAACAATAACTAAGGGGGTTTAAAATATGTCTATGTTTTGTTATCAATGTCAAGAAACAGCTGGTGGGAAAGGCTGTACTAAGGTTGGGGTATGTGGTAAGATTGCAGATTTGGCAGCACTTCAAGATTTGATGATATATTCCTTAAAGGGAATTTCTCAATTAGGAGTTAAGGCCGATGAAGCTGGAATGGAGATGCCAGAGTTAGATAGATTTATAATCGAAGGATTATTTATGACAATTACCAATGCTAACTTTGACAAGGATAGATTTTTTGAAAAAATAAAAGCAGCTCTTAAATTAAGAGATACACTAAAGGCAGAACTAATAGAAAAAGGTGTAGAATTAGGGGATTTGGCTGATGCAGCTATATTTACGGTAAATTCAAAGGATGAGATAGTATATAAAGCTAGTTCAGAAAAGGTAGGGATACTTGCTACAGAAAATGAAGATATAAGATCTTTAAGAGAATTGATTACCTATGGTGTTAAGGGAATGGCAGCTTATGCTGAACATGCAGATAATCTAGGATATAGTGATCCGGAAATAGGGAAATTTATTAGAAAGGCTTTAGCAGCTACTTTAGATGATAGTTTAACTGTAGATGATCTAGTTGCATTAACTCTTGAAACTGGCAAACATGGTGTAGATGTAATGGCACTATTAGATAAGGCAAATACATCCACCTATGGAAATCCAGAAATAACTGAAGTAGATATAGGGGTTAGAAGCAATCCAGGAATACTTATCTCAGGTCATGATTTAAAGGATTTAGAGGAACTATTAGAACAAACAGAAGGTACTGGAGTAGATGTATATACTCATGGTGAAATGTTGCCAGCTCAATATTATCCAGCATTTAAGAAATACAGTCATTTTGCCGGAAACTATGGTAATGCTTGGTGGAAACAAAAAGAAGAATTTGAAAAATTCAATGGACCTATATTATTTACAACTAACTGCATAGTTCCTCCAAAGGAATCCTATGCTGATAGAGTATATACTACAGGTTCAACAGGATACCCAGGATTTAAACATATTCCAGATAGAGTAGAGGGGCAAACTAAGGATTTCTCAGAAATCATTGAACATGCTAAAAGATTACCAGCACCTACTGAAATAGAAACAGGAAAGATTGTTGGAGGATTTGCCCATGCCCAAGTATTTGCTCTAGCTGATAAGATAGTAGAAGCAGTAAAATCTGGAGCCATTAAGAAATTCTTTGTAATGGCAGGCTGTGATGGAAGAATGAAATCAAGAAACTACTATACTGATTTTGCAGCAGCCCTTCCAAAGGATACAGTAATATTGACAGCAG
>JAAZLT010000098.1 GCA_012799205.1 Clostridiales bacterium | reverse complement strand
CTACTTGACTTTAATTAGCTGGTCTAGTATACTCTATTCCATAGATCTATATATCGCACTACTAAATTGACTCTCGCCTATCCGGTTCTATCTGATGCCTGCTCCAAAATTCTTTGACACTCTGGACTATATTATCCCCATTGACCATTACATATGGAAACCACTCTTTGGGAAATAGCCTCTGATAACTGGAATAGATAAACCTATCATCTATCAGTAATATTACACCCTTATCCCCTCCAGAGCGTATAACTCTTCCTGCCGCCTGTAGCACTTTATTCATTCCGGGATACATATATGCATATTCGTAACCTAGATTGTTCCTTTTATCAAAATATTTTCTTATTATATTTCTCTCTAGGCATATTTTAGGCAGCCCTACCCCTACTACTATTGCACCTATCAATCTATCAGCTTTAAGGTCGATCCCCTCTGAAAATATGCCACCTAGCACACAAAAAGCTATAGTGCTCTCTTTGGGATTTGATTTAAATATGTCTAAAAATTCTTCTCTCTCATACTCAGCCATATTAGGTTCTTGTATGTATGCGCTTATCTGTGGATATTTCTCAATAAATATGTCGTAAACTGAATTCATATATTCATAAGATGGAAAGAATACCATGTAGTTGCCCTTCTGTACGCTAATAACTTTCTCTATATATTCCGCTATGGGAACATAACTTTTTTCTCTGTGCCGATATCTGGTGGATATCTTGTTTGCCACCAATATACATCTATTGAACTTACTAAAGGGAGAGTCTAGATATATGCCATAGTCCTTGGAGCTGCCACCTAATATATCTCTATAATATCTCATTGGCAATAGAGTAGCAGAGAAAAACACTGCCGCTTTACCTGCTTTCAGTCTTTCGCTAAGTAGATAGGAAGGATCAAGACAAAATAGTTTTATTCTTATATCTCCATCTAATATTTCAATATATGCCACGTACCTCTCATCATATAGCTCCCATATCCTAGTAAAGGAGATACATTCAAAATATAAATTCAATAACTCCTCATGTATATCTGCATCTCTATGCTTTACTAAAAACTCTTCACATTCCCTTATGAGTCTCTTTAGAGAATTATAAAAACTGGCGTCCAATTCATCTATTATATGGTATTTGCCATTTTCACACAGCTTGTCCATTTCTGCCATGATGTTGTAAACTTTATCCGCACTTTTCCCTAATTTAGGCTGTTGCTCCATTACCAGATCTCTAATCTGATGAAAGGATTCTCCATATAGCTGTGCTGAAAACATATCCCTTGATCTGTCTACTAAATTATGGGCCTCGTCAATTAGAAATACATAATCTCCCCCACCGTCTACAAAAAACCGCTTTAAATATACACTGGGATCAAATACATAATTATAGTCACAAATTATACAGTCAGCCCAGAGGGTCAAGTCAAGAGATAACTCAAATGGACACACTCTATACTCTCTTGCATACATCTCTATGACATCCCTTGACCACTCGTCCTCATTTGTCAATATCTCTTCTATGGCTCTGTTTACCCTGTCGAAATGGCCCTTAGCATATTCGCACTCATCGGGAGTACATTTTGTCTCGTCCATAAAACATATCTTCTCTTTGGCAGTCAAAACTATAGTCTTAAACCTAAGACCTTTATCTCTCATGAGGGAAAAAGCCTCTTCGGCCGCCTTTCTAGTTATAGTCTTGGCAGTTAGATAGAATAT
>JAAZLT010000097.1 GCA_012799205.1 Clostridiales bacterium | reverse complement strand
TATTGAGCGGCGTATATAGTGATTATATAAAGTCTCCAGAAGAGAAGACAGCTGTTAAGGCTATGGAACTAATGGATAAATATGCTCAGGGTAATAAACCCTGGCATTTAAGGGTGGAATTTAGCGGCCCTCATGTGCCTTGGATAATTCCAAAAAGGTATGATAATTTGGTTAATGCTAAGGAAATAAAAAAACCAGCTAATTTTTATGAAGACTTTGAGAATAAACCTACTATACAAAAAAGGCAGCATAGAAATGCTAATCTATGCAGTTGCTATCATGATTGGGAGTGGACTAGCAGAAATCTAATAAGGTACTACGGTTATATATCTTTAATAGATGATGTAATAAATAGATTGCTTGATAAACTGGATAGTCTTAAGTTAACCCAAGATACTATAATAATTTTCACTTCGGATCATGGAGAATTGGCTGGTGCCCATAACAGAATAGGTAAGGGAGAGTTGCCCTATGATGAACTATATCATATACCTATGATAGTAAGTTGGCCAGGTCGGGTTGAACCGGGTAGTAGCTGTGATGAACTAGTTATGTTACACGATTTATGTCCAACAATGCTGGATATGCTAGATATAGGATATCCAGACAATCTTCATGCAAAAAGTATTTTAGATTTACTTTTAAATGAATCCGATAATGGACAAATTAGAAAGCAAGTGCTAATAGAGCATCACGGAACCTTCCAACCTTTAATGATTAGAATTTTGAGAGACAAAAGGGGCAAGTATTGTTTTAATCCCTTTGATTTCGATGAGTTTTATGATCTAGAAAAGGATCCTGGTGAATTAAATAACTTAATTAATGACATTTCTTATCAATCCACTATACAGAATTATCGCAATAGACTCTTAGCAGAGCAAGCAAGTGTGGAAGAAAAGTGGTCTGAGATATCGTATTGGTTTTTGAGTGAGACCGGGAACCAAGGTTAATTTTTATGCAATATAGAATTAATATTCTATCGCAGATGTATATAGTAAAAAACATATATAGGTGATACCAAATGGGGGGATTTCATGTTTATGAAGCCAAATATAATTATTATATTAACAGATGATTTAGGATATGGAGACTGTAGTTGCTATGGTCAGGAAACTTGGCAGACGGAAAATATAGATAAGCTTGCAGCGGAAGGCATACGTTTTACGGACTTTTATACTACAAGTCCTGTTTGCTCCCCTGCGCGTGCTTCTCTTTTGACAGGTCTTAATTCAGGACGTTGTCCTATACGTGAATTAAAAGATCCCTATCTACCAGATGATCTGATGACAATCCCAAAGATACTAAAGGGGAAAGGCTATGTAAGCGCTTGCATAGGTAAATATGGGGTGGGAAATGGCCAGCCTAGAGATGATGCTTTAAAAAAAGGATTTGACTATCACTACGGCTATAATTCTATGCAACATGCTCATAATTATTTTCCGCCGTTTCTAATTGAAGATGGGGAAAAAGTGATGCTGAGAAACAGGCCACCAAAAAATGATATAAAACAGTGGGATTCAGGGGTAGGGGTAGCGGAAGAGAAAATAGATTATTCGCCAGATTTTATAGAACATAAGGCCTTAAAATTTATAGAAAGTAATAAATACAACCCTTTCTTCTTGTATTATTGCCCCACATTGCCTCATGCTAACAATGAAGGTGGGGATTCACCAGATGGTATGGAGGTAGATACTTATGGTGAGTTTGAGCATAGAGATTGGTCGGAGAATGAGAAGGGCTTTGCAAGGATGATACAAAGAATTGATATAACGGTAGGAAGAATTGTAAACAAGGTAAAAGAAGTTGGTATAGAAGATAATACTATTATTATTTTTACAAGTGATAACGGGCCTCACAATGAGGGAGGCCATAGCGTAACAAAGTTCAACTCTACAGGTGGGTTTAGGGGCTATAAGCGAAGTCTACATGAAGGTGGCATAAGGATACCTTTCATAGTAAAATGGCCCAATAAAATAAGGCCTGGTCAGGTATCGGATCATATAGGTTATTTTCCCGATATTATAAATACGTTATGTGATATTACAGGGGCGAATAAAGTGCCCTATTCTGACGGAATCTCTTTTGTAGCATTATTAAATGGAGATAATGAAAAACAAGAACAACATGTATATATTTATTTTGAATATATGGGACAATGTGCTGTGCGCAAAGGTGATTGGAAGTTTTATAGAGATTCTGAGGGGAATGAAAGTCTATATAATTTAAAAGAGGACAGACATGAGGACGAGGATATAAAAGAGGACAATAAGACCATTTTCAATCAACTAAAAAAATATGCCAGAGCGGAGCATAGAGATTATGATCCTTTTGATTTGCCACCAGCATCTAAAGTTAAATATTCAAGTAAATAATATCTACAAAGAGGTACAAATATGCGGATCAATAAATTGGGAATCATTGTCTTATTAACGTAGATTCATAAATATACGGGCCTTAAAATATTTTGCAGATAATTATATATTGATGCCATAGGGTATTTTCATATTGTTGATGCCCCAGGCAGATGTGAACCAGGAACTGGAGAAATTAACTATAAAAATGTACTAAAGGCCATATCAAGTGCAGGTTATATTAAATATGTAGGTTGTGAATATAACCCTTCAGGGGGCAAGATTACTGAAGAATCAGCCAGCGAAGTCTTAGATATTGTAAGGTCTATATCCTAATTATAAAACCGCTTTGGACAGGCAAAACCGGAGCGATTTGAAAAATAAAATGGGGGTTTTATGCTATGAATAAAATTAAAATTGCATTTATAGGTGCTGGAAGCTATGGATTTACGTTTAAACTTGTAGCCGATATACTAAGCTATGAGATGCTTGAAAATTGCGACTTTGCATTTATGGATGTAAACTGTGAAAGGCTTGATAATCTAAAGATCATATTAGACGAATATTTTAGGATGATAGAATACAAAAAAGAAGTTAAATATACACTAAATCTTGATGAGGCTTTAGATGGTGCAAACTTTATAATTAATCTAGTTAAGATAGGGTTTCTTGAGGCTTCGCAAATGGATATGAATGCGGCAAAAAAATATGGCTTGCATCAAACCATAGGGGACACCAGTGGGCTGGCGGGGGTATTTCGTGGGCTTAGAACCATGATATACGACATAACATTATGTAATAAAATAGAAAAGATAAGTGCACCGGGTGCTATAGTAATTAATTATACTAACCCTCAGTCCATGCTTGTTATGGCTGCATCTTTAACTACCAGCGTACCATTTATAGGCCTCTGCCATAGCGTGCAGGGCACTACGCGCCAGATAGCAAAATATTTGGACATCCCATATGAAGAGCTAACATATGACGCTGCGGGAATCAATCATTTAAGCTGGGTGACTAAACTAGAAAGAAATGGACAGGATCTATATCCCATGTTAAGAGATTTAGTCAATAAGAGGGGGATATATGACGATTTAGGAACAGGGCTTGGTACTACACGGC
>JAAZLT010000096.1 GCA_012799205.1 Clostridiales bacterium | reverse complement strand
ACAAATGAGGATGCTTTGGTGATGTGGAAAGAATTATGATTTTGTTTGCTAAAGGTAAAGAGAGTTGGCATAATAATATTCCCGCTTTATATGGGCTAATGCATATGATATAATAATTTGACGGATAAGGACATTATATACTTCTATCAGAATTTATCCATTGGAATTTTTGTTTTAGGTGAAATAAAGATGGCAGTCTATATCATATAATTTTTCTGTAATTCATGATATAATACATGGTATGAATATTTATCATAAAGTTTATTTGGTTTTGAAACGTTAAAGGAGAGAATCATATAGCAAAGGTAGAATTAACTAATATGAAATTGGTTGCATTTAATTAAAACAGGGGGATGGAAATGTTATTGCGTGAATTTGTTGTAGATGGGCATGTTATAAGCCTAAGCGAAGAAGACGGCTTATACATAGCTATGGCGGTGGATGGGGATGGGGAAAAGATATTTTATCGTGAGTATGACGATTATGATAAGATAAAAGAATACTTTAACATAATTGTTGAAGAGTACGAGAATTCTTACATAAATATTAAAAGGGTCTTAGATATTCTCGAGAAGGAAGATGAATAATGAACTATATGGCGGGATAGAACCCGCTTTTTCTACTATATTATCCTTATAGAATTAAATGTCTATACCTAGATAGATACTGTAAATATCCTAGGAGAGAATCCTATGGACAGGACGGAGGGGAAGTGGATTATGGATAAGGATATAAATATTTTAGCTATCGAAACTTCCTGTGATGAGACTTCCGCCGCTGTAGTGAGAAATGGGCGAGAGATTAGGTCGAATATAATTTATAGTCAGATAGATGTTCACAAAAAATTTGGTGGAGTCGTGCCAGAAGTAGCTTCAAGAAAACATCTAGAAAGCATTAACCATGTAATTGACTTGTCCTTGGCAGAGGCTCATATAGGTTTTCAAGACCTAGATAGTATTGCCGTAACATATGGTCCTGGGTTAGTAGGGGCTCTTCTTATCGGCCTGACAACTGCTAAAGCCCTTGCATATACTTTGGGCCTGCCTTTAATAGGAGTGAATCATATTGAGGGGCATATATGCGCCAACTATATAGAACATAAGCATTTGAATCCTCCTTTTGTTTGCCTTATTGCATCTGGGGGACATAGTCACCTAGTATATGTAGCAGATTTTGGGGAATATGAAATAATGGGTATGACCCGAGATGATGCTGCAGGAGAGGCTTTTGATAAGATAGCTAGAGCCCTTGGTTTAGGTTACCCGGGAGGACCGTTGATAGATAAGATAGCTAAAGAAGGTAAGGCTAATGCAATAGAGTTCCCTAGGGCATACCTGGAGGATGGTAGTTATGATTTCAGCTTTAGTGGAGTGAAATCAGCAGTATTGAATTATTTGAACTCTAGTAAGATGAAAGGAAAAAAGATAGATAAGGAAGATGTAGCAGCAAGCTTTCAAGAATCTATAGTAGATGTACTATCTGATAAGTTAATAGCGGCTGCAGAGGAAAAGAATTCTTCCTATGCAGTTTTAGCAGGAGGAGTTGCGGCCAACAGTAGGCTGAGGGAGATACTAACGATGAAAGGTAAAGCTAAGGGTATTGAAATACTATATCCTACTCCTATCTTATGTACAGATAACGCGGCTATGATAGGTTCTGCTGGCTACTATCATTATATAAAAGGTGAAACCTCTTCATTAGATATTAATGCAATACCAAATTTAGCAATAAAATAGCTTGTATTAATTGACAATTCCTACAAAGCATTGTATAATTGTATACAAATATACAATCTTTACTAAAAACTATAAAAAATCTAGGTCAAAGGAGGTCACTTTTATGCAAAGAATTACTTTAATACCTGGCGATGGCATAGGACCAGAAGTAACTGAAGCTGCAGTAAAAGTAATTGAAGCAACCGGTGTTGACTTAATTTGGGAAGAAAGATTTGTAGGACAGGCTGCTATGGCTAAATACAATAACCCTTTACCAGACGATACTATCACTTCTATTAAGAAAAATAGAATAGCATTAAAAGGCCCTAGCACTACTGAAATAGGTGTTGGTTATAGAAGCGCTAATGTAGAACTGCGTCAGCGTCTTGATCTTTATGCCAATATAAGACCCTTAAAATCTATAAAGGGCGTAAAATCTAGATATGATAATGTAGATATGGTTATATTTAGAGAGAATACAGAAGATGTTTATATGGGCATAGAGCATATGGTAGGCAAAGATGCTGCAGAATGTATCAAGATTATTACTAAAGATGCTACTGAAAGAATAGTTTCAATGGCATTTAGTTATGCAACAAAGGAAAAGAGAAAAAAGGTTACATGTGTCCATAAAGCTAATATAATGAAGCTTACAGATGGGCTTTTTCTTTCTGTAGCAAGGGGAGTAGCTAAGAAATTTCCTGACATAGAGTATGAAGAGATAATTGCCGATAGTATGTTTTTGAAATCCGTCCTTAACCCTGAAAATTACGATATAATTGTTTTACCGAATCTATATGGGGATTTGATGTCAGCTATGGCATCAGGACTAGTAGGAGGCTTGGGAGTTGTACCGGGGGTAAACATAGGTGTTGAGGCAGCGGTATTTGAAGCTACTCATGGAACTGCACTGGATATAGCAGGGGAAGGTATTGCTAATCCGACAGCAGCAATACTATGTGGTGTCATGCTTTTAAAACATATAGGAGAAATAGAAGCTGCTGATAGGATTTATAGAGCTGTATGTAATGTAATAGAAGAAGGTAAATATACTACAAGGGATTTGGGTGGAAATT
>JAAZLT010000095.1 GCA_012799205.1 Clostridiales bacterium | reverse complement strand
TCTATTCGGAAGACATATTATAGTCTGTCCAGGATATTTTATGCTTCCCCGCTTTATACAGAGCCTATCTCTGCAATCAGCATCTATGACATGTACATCATCATATGATATATATAATATATTATAACCCTCGCCCCAGCTATCAATCTCTATCTCTATAGGTTCCATATTTGGTTCGAGGGCAAATCTTTTATGTTCTTCGCCATTTACTATTATAATAGCCACCCTTTCCTGATCCTGTATAACCACCATAGATTTCATTCCTAATATTCCTGTAAGGGCAAGTATGGCTAAAAACATATATACAAAAATATCTCCCATTTTAAATTTATTCATTCTCTTATTTTATACTCCTCATCTATAATTTCCAAAGTATTGTCCATTGAAAACGAGGAGTAAATACCTTTTGTTTCATCTATACAAAGGCCCCTCGCTCCATCAACCTTTTCTATGACCTCTAATCCTCTGTCTTTGCCAAGAATAAATAGACAAGTTGCTAGAGCATCTGCATCTATAGAATATTCAGTTAGTACTGTGGTAGCAATTATCCCAGATCTTGCTGGATAACCTGTCTTAGGATCAAATATGTGGTGATAGCGTTCTCCTGTCTTTTCAAATTCATCTTCTAAGAACCTTTCATAATCGCCAGAGCTCACTATGGCCTCGTTTGACACCTTAGCTACAGCTATATATTCTGATGCTGTGCCTCTAGGGTTTCTCACCCCTATATGCCAGGGATTATTATCTACTTTATCTCCAACTGCAACTATATCTCCGCCAAGATTTATAAGGGCATGTTCTACCTTCGCTTCCCTTAATATCCTGCCGACTTCATCTGCAGCATATCCCTTTGCAATGCCTCCAAGATCTATCCCCATATCTTTTTCAAGCAAAAATACAGTCATAGCCTCTTTATCTAATATTACATTTTTATAGTCTACCAATGGTAGCAGCTGCCCTATTTCCTGATGGCTAGGTAATCTAGGATTATCACCAGTAATATCCCAAAGCTTTACTATTGGATATATAGTTATATCAAAGGCCCCATTTGTAATCTCAGAGTACCAAAGGGCCCTTTCTATGACAAAGAATGTCTCCTCAGATACAGTTACAGGTTCTATTCCAGCATTTTTATTTATAAGAGCTACATCGCTTGTATCTATCTTTGTACTCATGAGATTTTCAATCTCCTCTATACGTTCCCCAGCTCTATCTAATATAGCAGGCACGTCTTTGCCACCATAAGCCGTAAGAGTTATATAGGTATTTAATGCAAATATATTCTTTGTATGCTCCTCTATCCTTATCCTACCACATCCTGAGAGCATCAAAACTAGAATTAATAAAATTGTCATATGTTTTTTAAAGCCTTTACAGTCTATTAATCTCACCTCATATCGCTTTTATATCCAATACATTATAGCAAGCCTTTATGATATGAGCAATGATTTTGGTTAATAATTTACTTTCACTACCAAAATATGATTAAAAAGAATATGAAATGCTCCATCTTGGTATAATAAAACAAATGCCGTAAGAATGATATAAATCTAAAAAAGAGGTGGTAATGCCATGGATAATGAAAGAGAAATAGTAATCTTTAAAGATGAAGATGGAAGCGAATATGAGATGGAAATTGTAGAATATTTTGAATATGACAATGAAGATTATGCCATGCTGATAGAAGCAGATACTAATCACGAACATACCGAAGATTGCGATGAAAATGGGTGCGTGGATGAAGTAGACGATGTCTATATCATGCAAGTTGAGGTGGATGATGAAAGTGGCGAGGAGATCTTGCATCCAATTGCAGATGATAAACTAGATGAAATAGTAGATGCCCTAGATGAGTTTTTTAACGAGGAAGAGGAACTTGAAGAAGAAACTGAATTGCAACTGAGCTAAAATATACTGCGTAGATGCCTATTGCATAAGCTATAATAGGCATCTAAGCAACAATATATACAACGGCTTAGTTCTATAGCTATTAATCTACGTCAATAACTATTGTGGTTTCGCATTCGGTATCCTCTACCTTATACTCTGCTGCCATAAAGCCTGGCACCAGATTAAATATCCTTCTACCACCAATTATCCCTGCATCCGATGATATAGAGACACAGTATTCACCTTTTTTGATAACAGTTCCTTCTATAATATCCTCATCAGAGGTTATTATAGGTATAAATATATCTGCCCCAAGGCCGTTTTTAAATGTGATCTTTACAGAATTTTCCCC
>JAAZLT010000007.1 GCA_012799205.1 Clostridiales bacterium | reverse complement strand
TCCAAGAGCTAGAATAGAGATGATAGGCATATTAAAAGAGCTAAAGAAAATGGGCAAGACAGTTGTCATTAGCTCACATATACTACATGAGCTGACAGAGCTTTGTGATGTAATAGCCGTTATAGAGGATGGGAAGCTAATTTCTCATGGACATGTAGACGATATAATGGCTAGAGTAATGGGAAAGAAGGTGCTCAAGATAAGGCTCCTTGGATCTATAGATAAGGCCATCAATGTATTAAAACAGCATCCAAGTATAATCGGAATCACGGAGGATGGCGATAATCTTGAGATATCCTATAACTGTAATGATGATGAGCTTTGGACTATAGTAAAGATGCTTGTAGATGAGGCCATACCAGTCGTTTCATTTACAAAGGGAGATAATAGTCTAGAGCATATATTTTTGGAGGTGACACATGGATATGAAGCTAAATAATCCTGTACTTAGGTCTGAACTAAAGGTAAAGATGCGAAGTTTTAGAACCATACTTGGGATAATACTATATGTGGGGATACTTGTGTTTATTGCGTCCTTGTACTACTCTATTGCATCGCAAAATAGGGGTTATGGCTATGGGGCCATAAATGCCAATAGAGAACTAGGTTCCACTCTTTATACTTTAATAGCAATATTTCAATTTGCCCTTATAATGGTCATAGCGCCGGCGCAGACTTCGGGGGCTATAAGTGGCGAAAGGGAGAGACAAACTTTAGATTTATTGCTTTGCACTAGAATGTCAGCATTTGAGATAATAGTAGGCAAACTAATATCATCCCTTGCCTTTATTCTACTTCTTGTAGTATCGTCTCTGCCTCTATTTAGTCTGGTATTTTTATTTGGAGGAATAACACCTGGAGATCTAATAACGCTATTTTTCTTCTACATTATAATAGCTATGGCAGTTGGAAGCATTAGTATATTCTTTTCGACTGTATTTAAAAGAACCATGGTAGCTACTGTAGTCACATATGCAGTAATATTTGCCTGGTATGTGCTTACATTGATAATTTCTATATACCTGATGTCTAGGCATTACATGGACCCGAATGCTTCTGCTCAGTATGTACCAAAGATACTATATCTAAATCCAATGTTCGGTTTAGGGGATATAATCTCGCGTCAGCTCGGAGCAGACGCACAGGCAGGCTTTAGAAGTTTTTTTGGTCTAAGGATGGGTGGGTCAGGACAGGTGCCGAATATAAGCATAAACCCGTGGATTGCAAATGTAACTCTTATGTTTATTCTTACGGGCATAATGATTACCATAAGCTCTATAAGAATAAGACCTGTGAGAATCCATAGAAATATGGGAAGAAAATAGGTGATAATATATGCTAAAAAGGGAGTTAAGGCCGTTTAGAACAAGGATAAATATACAAATGGCTATAAATTACATGGCTATAGCTATAATCGCAGCACTTATATATATATTGGTCCTTGTAGGGGTGTCTTTCCTATTTCCATTTGATCATCTAAAATCATACAGCCTATATGGGAGTATCATCATATTAGCATTATCAGCTATAATTTCTTTTACACAGAGGGCCAGCTGGGTAGATGT
>JAAZLT010000094.1 GCA_012799205.1 Clostridiales bacterium | reverse complement strand
ATTCTACAACAAAAGAAGATTTAAAAGCTTTGAAGAGATGAAAAAGGCATTTAGAAGATATAATAACAGATACAACAATATAGCAAGAAAGATTCTTAGTTTTAAATCGTCCAATGAGGTGGTTGATAAATATTTCTCTGATAGTGCTACTTAATATTGTATTACTAATAATTATTTAATCAAGGACCGCTAACGCTTTCCTCTTTGACAAAATAATTATTAGTAATCTTGAAAAACCTGCAACGCTACCCAGAGAATTTTCAGAGGTCTGTGTAACATATGTTTGTCTTCTCTACAATTTGACCGTTGGCGATCTTAGACAACTCGTTGAGGAAACTGGTATAATATAATAAGATCTTAGATCTATAATAATATTTTGGAGGATATCAATATGACAAAAAGATCTATAACGTTTATCTCTCTATTCTCTATTTTCCTGATACTATTTATAGCTTTAATATTGATCGGGGAATATAAGAATATGGCTGTTTTAAGAGCGCAAGGAAGCTTAATTCCCATCACCCATAAGATGATTAACTATAGAAAGACAAACCTCATAATCTGGGCTATAAATTTAATATTAACATTTCTAATACCTGGAGCTTTATTATATTTTGGTCTATCAGCTAAGCTTATGAAATTTCTAGAGAATACTTTTAAAAACAGATTTCTAATAATTGCAACATTTGCACTCGTATATCTTCTTGTCAATTTTATAATAAGATTACCCTTACGATATTATAGTTCTTTTATTATATCCCATAGATATGGAATTTCTAATCAAACTTTTGCCAGATGGTCATCAAATATTATGAAAAATCTTGCAATTGATCTAATAGTTTGGATGTCGCTTTTATGGTTTCCCTATTGGCTCATACATAAATATAAATATAGGTGGTGGCTTTATTTAGGTCTTTTAGCACTGCCTGTACTCGTCTTTGCGACCTACATTACACCTACATTTATAGATCCTCTATTTAATGAATATATACCTATACAAGACCCTCACCTTGATTCGAGGATAAGAGAGACACTTAAAAAAGCGGGAATAGAAGACTCTAGTATCTATCAAGTTAATAAAAGCATAGACACTAAAAATATGAATGCCTATATGACTGGTACATTAAAAGCCAAGAGAATCGTCCTATGGGATAATACCATCGAAAACCTAACTGAAGATGAGGTAATATCCATACTTTCACATGAAATAGGCCATTATGTAAAGGGCCATATTTGGAAATCTATTATCGCAGGTAGTATCCTTATTATAGGCATACTCTTTTTAATCAATAAAATTTGCCTATGGTTACTCAAAAGCTCTCAAGATTTATTTGGATTTAAAAGTCTTCATCAAATAGCCTCACTACCACTAATAATACTTGTACTGAATATGCTTATGTTTTTTTCATCACCCCTTATAAACGGTTATTCTAGATATCATGAACGAGAAGCAGACGTGATAGAATTAGAACTTACACAGGAGCCGGAAGTTTTCATTTCTGGTCTTACAAAACTATATAAACAGAGTCTATCACTGCCTAGGATAAGCACATTATATAAACTTTGGTATAATAGTCACCCTACCTATGAAGAAAGAGTCAGGATGGCAAAAGACTATGAGGATCTCCGTAGATAGCTAAGGAGATCCTCATATAGGTCATATTTTAAACCCTTTGTAAGTTTTCATTCCCTTATTTCTCTTTTTAAGTAATGCCATATACCCCATACAAATACGAGCTCCCAGCCTTGTCGCCCATATTCGTTTAATATTCTGGCAGTCTTCTCACCGCCACCCAAAATCGGCACACATTTATATTCAAGCTTTCTCATATTATACCCCCATTATAAGACATCAATTATTTAGGTAGGCTTATTACCTTATACATGTTGGCACTATCTCATAGTATGCTCTTTAAATATTCATAGCTTTCCTTTATGCTCTCCAGCTGCGGTATATCAAATGCCTCCTGCTCTACAATATACCACCCTATCCCTAATTTCTTTCCATATTCCACTATCTCTACAAAATCTATTATCCCTTTACCTATCTCTGTATTCTCTCTTTCTGGTGTATCTTTCATATCTTTAATGTGTATTAAAGTATCACAGTGCTTAGGAAATCTTTTCATAAAGTCTAGGGCCTTTACATTGGCGTATTCTACCCAGTACACATCTAGCTCCATTTTAACTAAATCTGGATCTGTATTACTTAAAAGAATATCTAGACCATGTTTGCTATCATATTTTTCAAATTCCACTGCATGATTATGATAGCCAAACTGAAGTCCTTTGTCCTTACATTTTTGACCCAAATCATTAAATAGATCTGAAAGCTTTTTGTATGCCTCTGTGCTATTTCTCATATGCTCTGGTAGTCCCGGGCAAACTATATACGGGTTTCCAATCTCTAGATTATAATCAATAGTTTTATCGAAATCCTCCAATAGTAGGTCAATGCCTGTATGACTACCACAGGCTACAAGTCCCAAGCCATCCATTGTCTTTTTAAGTTCCTTTGCCGGCGTATCAAAAAAACCTGCAAATTCCACACCATCATATCCAGCATCTTTTACATCTTTAAGTGTACCTAAAAAATCCTCTTGAGTTAGTTCTTTAATTGAATATAGCTGTAATCCTATCTTTCCCATATAAAGCATCTCCTTATCTATTTGTTATATTATTATTTAATTATATCATTTGGAAAAGCCCCGTCTTCTATAAGTCTATCTAGAAGTATTGAAGTATCCAATTCATGTGGTAATATATCATTTTCTAAAACCAATGCGGCAGCTGTTCCTGCGGCCTGACCCATTGCGGTACACGAAGGCATAACCCTGAGTGAAGAATGGGCCTCATGGGTACTTGAAATTGGTCTACCTGCAACGAGTAAATTATCTATTTCCAAAGGAAGCAGGCATCTATAGGGAATTCCATAATAGTCACCTTCATCTAGACTCTTTATAACTGTTCCTGTTCCAGATGGATTATGAATATCCACATCATAGGCATTATAACAGATAGAATCGTCAAACTTTTCGCCAGTTAGTACATCTTCCTCTGTTAATATATATCTACCTACTATGCGCCTTGACTCTCTTATGCCTATTTGGGGGGCAGATACTTGAAAGTATGAATTTTCAAAGCCTTTAATATGCTTTTTAAGAAAATGAAACATCTGCCAGCATTGACTTCTAACTTCTAGCTCTGCCTCTGTCAGCTCTTTAGCATCTGTAGCATCTCTCTTTATAATTCTTGTAGTGTTAAAATGCACTACATCATCCTGAAGGGTGTCAAACATAAGCACATTTTCCCTTGGGTTATTCACCTCTCCTCTTTTTACCGCCTCTGTATATAACCTATTAATTTCATTTCTTGAGGGCATGTTCTCTCTATCTACATTGGCTACTCTAAAGCACATGGTCATAGGCTGCCCATGTATACTATCTTCGCTTCCCTTTTTACAGGGTACACCAGCCATATGTGCAATATCTGCATCCCCAGTACAGTCTATAAACATTTTAGCCTTTAGATCGGCTATTCCGGATTTATTCACTACCTTTATGCTATCAATGTAATTATCTTCTTCTTTTTTTACATCTGCAACATAGGTATGCAATAATATACTCACATCATTTTCTAAAATCATATTGTTTAAAACCAGTTTCATAGCTTCTGCATCAAAATATGATGCCCTTTCTAATCCGTTTAACGCTTTTAGACTATCTAGTATCTCCTGAAATATTCCGAATATAAGCTGATTCTCCTCTTTATACGGTTTTCTGGCCCTAAAATAAGACATAAAGGGATGCACAAGTCCGCTTGTGGCCATTCCACCTAAGAATCCATATCTTTCAATGAGTAAAACATCCTTTACTCCACTACGCTTAGCAGAGATTGCAGCTGCTACACCTGTTAGGCCACCACCAGACACAATTATATCATAATCTTTTTGCATTTAATGTAATCTCCCCTCATTTAAAATAGTAAGTGCATAGTTTACCATTTTATAACCCACATCCACATCTAACTTATTTGTCCTACTGGTCCTAGTCTCATATCCTCCTTGCTTAAATGCCTCCCTTGTTGCTATATAACCATTTCTTCCATTGGAATGGCTGCTTATTATGTTATATTTATAGGGAGAACCTTTTTTGATATCAAGTCCAAATTGTACGAACACATCCCCTGGCAGGGCAGTTATGCACATCTCTCCGACCCTCATAACTTGAATTTCCACGTCAAAAGTTCGTTCTTTAATGTTTCTAAACTTTAAAATCTCATTGGCAAATATCTTTTCTGTATCTGATTCACTATCAGAGTCTAGTACTCTTTGTGCTAATTCAATTTCCTCATCTCTAATCTCTCTTTTAGAGGCAGTAAATATGATGCTATTGGTAGCTATATCTAAATCCTTATGCATTATAATGTTTGGGATAATATCAAGTATTCTCCTGGCTAGTATCTGACCCATCTTTCTATAATGTCCTTGTTTCCTAGTCGCAGTAGAATTTACATCAGTATGATTTATATCGCCTGATGCTCCCGTTAAAAATATGCTTACTACTTGGGAGCCTAGACTCTCTTTTAATATTTTACTCAATTCTCCCGGATAATCTGCACTATTTCTTTCTCCACCAACCACATCCAAATGGCAAGCAAAGCTAGATACAATTGCTATAGGTCTATCATTTAAATCACAGATCTTAATGACCCCAATTTCAGGATCTATCGGCCCTGCGGGCCTATCAATCAATGGGTTTAATACCCCCGGGTTTGTTACAACGCTGCCATCTTTCATAATATATCTTCTATTGAAGGCTATATTCTCTTCATATCCTATTGCATAACCTAATTTTACAGGTTGTAATCCCCCATAGGCCTGGGATGCGACTATACCTGCTCTATCTACTAACAATGAAATATAACTTTCATCTCGCTTAGTCTTAAAAGAATTTACTACTGGAGGCCCTGTGTGGGTGTGAGTAGAACAGATCATTATATTTTCCTTAGGGATATATGTTTTCTCATGCACCCTTTCCCTTATTTTCGATATATCATCTGTTTCCAGATCTAATATATCAAGGGCTAAAATAGCCATTAGTATACTATCTGATTTAAACACAATAGCCTTAGCATATAGATCATCCAATACGCCTGTAGACCTTCTCGCATTCAAATATCCAGGCATTCCCATGCCCAAATCTGGTGTTATAATAATTTCGCTAACGCCGCATTTAATCATGGATTTTCCCCCCTTAGGCCTATATCATCTATTCGACGTTTCACATCCATTTCCTTTATATCTAACTCAATTTATATAGGTAAATAGGTAAAAGGGCCATTTGAACTTACATATCCAAGTGGCCCATAAACTGTATATCTATTTCGTTATATCTAGTTTACTCAAAGGGTTTTGCCTGTGGCATTCCTCTATAACTGCTATCTGTTGTCTAACTTGTTCTAAAGTTATTTCAAGGGGTGCCCCTTCTGTAAGCGATTTATATAGCATATTATAAAAACCTCTCGAAATGGTATTAAATAGGCTACTATCTTCTTTTGGTACATCCCAGCTTTCTTCATACCATTTTAGCTCTTCCCTAGCATATGCAGGAGTGCCGTCAGCATGCTCTAATGGTTCAATTATTAACTTTTGCTTAGGTGCCTCTTCAGGCTTAAAATATTTCCAATCTATATGCTCCATAGAGCCATTTAAACCGCCATTAGTTCCCTGTACATTATAAGTAAAACTCGGGTACGCGCAACAAGAAGATATCTCAAGGTCAATGACCGGTCTATCTGGCGCTCTCATCACAAGCTTGACATAGTCTTCAGCATCTCCAAATGTGTTAGCTCTATCCATAATACAAAATACCTCGGGCATTCCATCATAGTCTAAAAATCTCAATGCCTGATCCAATGGATGAGGTCCTGTATTTAGTAGATTCCCACCGTAGAAATCTTGCACACATTGCCAGTCCCATCTTCTGGCAAACCCGTTAAATGCAACACTTACTTGTACTATCCGCCCGAGCACCCCAGAGTCTACCACCTTTTTCACCTGTCTATAATAGGGTGCAAATCGGGACTGTTGGAATATTGCAAGAAGCTTCCCCGATTTTTCAGCCGCTTCTATCATGGCATCTACCTCAGAAACTTTTGCCGCCATGGGTTTTTCGCATAATACGTTAAATCCATTGTTTAGTAGATCTATAGTTACTGGCGGGTGCATATGACTTAAGGTTGCATTTACAACTAGATCAATATCATCCCTACCATATAGCTCTGTATATGACTCATATGCATCGCATCCATATTCTTCTATTGCCCTCTTTCGTCTATCTTCCAGTGGATCCACAACGGCTACAATCTTATACTGCTTTTTATCCGCAATTAGATATTTGCCGTGAATATCTCGACCACTGCGCCCCTGACCAATAATAGCAACACGTATTCGTTTCATTACTCTAACAGCTCCTTTATATATGATTTTAATAAAAGTATACTATATAGATGGAAAATATTCTAACACTATTATGCATTTTAATATGGTTTTTTAACAAATTTTTCTACCACTTCTTGTAAAATACTCAATCTTGTTTAAGTCGGCGTAATAGAAATAATAGATATTCTATCTATAGATAAAATATTATGATAGACGTTTGCCGTATATTCAAATAAAAATTTTATACAAGTCATTTCCAATATATTACAAACTTGCGTTTGGAAAAAGCTAAAGGGCTATTGTTATCCCATCCAGATATACCCTTTAAAATTATCTCAGAAAAGATTGGCTACAATTCAGCTAGTTATTTTTCTTGCATATTTAGAGAATATGAGAATATTAGCCCTTCTGAGTTTAGGAAGATACATGGTATAGTTTGAAAAATTTAATTTAAATGTTATAATGCAGTAAAGTATATGTAAAGATGTTAGTATATAATTTCTTACATAGAAGATAACTAAACTTTGGGGAGGTAAAAACTTTGAAGAAATTAGTAGTTTTTGTAGTATTAGCCGCTTTGGCAATTTCACTGATTGGATGTGCAGAGCTGGATGGTAGGGTTGATCCTAACGCAGTTGGTCAAGGAGAATCTGGTGAACAAAGTGATGAAAAGAATGGAAAGCTTGATGCTGATATAGAAGATAAGGACTCAGATGAACAGGATAGTAAAGAAGAAGTTAAAGAGGATGCAAAGGATAAGGACGAATCTAAAGATCAAAAAGAGGCCGACAATGATAAGGACGATACTAATGTAGAGAAGGCCGAACCCTTTAGAGCAACTCTGTATTTTAGTGATGATGCTGCTATGTATTTAAATGCAGAAGAGAGAGAACTCGATGAGCTATCGATTGAATCTATTATAAATGCCCTAATAGAAGGACCTAAGGATGATGCCAATAGAAAGACTATACCAGATGGTACAAAGCTTATTGATGCTAAAATTGAAGATGGGGTTGCTTATATAGACTTTAGCAAAGACATAATTGAAAAGCATTGGGGCGGTAGTACAGGCGAGACACATACTATCTACTCCATAGTAAATACTCTTACATTAGATCCAGATTTAGGTATAGATTCTGTTGAGTTTCTGGTAGAGGGAAAATCCATTGAGACCCTAGCTGGGCACGTGGACTTTACCCGTCCATTTGAGGCAAATCTAGATCTCATTGAGCAGGAATAGATCTTTTATAATTTAGCAAGACTATAAAAAACCTCTCCATTTTCATTCTATGGAGAGGTTTTTGCTATATAAAATCTTTGTTTGCCGTATATATCCACGGTATGGATACACAAATTATCTGCCGAAAAATTCTCTATTGCTTTTTCATTTAGTTGAAACTCTATATCCAAGTTAGGATTTGATGATGTTCTCATACTATGCTTTATACTATTATATACACCGTTTTTTACATATCCTATACTCCAATGATCTATTAGTTCTATATCTTCTTCAAAATCACATATGGTTATTTCATTATGATTTCCCTGTTTGATAGATAGGGCTGGAATATTTTCATTATAGAAAAATCCAATTTTATTTGATCTTTCATTATTTAGGAGCCTCTTTCTACATGTATGAAGTGAGAATATGCTGCTATCTATTCCAAGCCATCTACGTCCAAGCCTCTGAGCCACGTTTAAAGTAGTTCCCGAGCCTGCAAAAAGGTCGGCAACTATATCGCCTGGCCTAGATGAAGATAATACTATCCTCTCAAGTAGCCTTTCAGGTTTTTGAGTATCATACCCTGTTCTCTCCGGATTTTGCTGGTGTAAATGAGGTATATCATCCCATACATCACTTGGATAGACCTTATCATCTTCATAGTACCTATATTCTCTACCACCTGATTTGATAGACCAAAACACCCTGCCATTTGCATCTTTGCCCTGCTTCATATTGTTTTTCTTATCGGTGCCCCTAGGTATGCCTACGGCCTCTATATTAAAATAGTATCCTTTAGATTTTCTATAAAACAGTATATTATCATGCTTTCTACTAAAATGCCTCTTAGCTCTTCCGCCTGTTCTATAATGCCATATGATCTCATTTAAAAAGTTATCTATACCAAATATATCATCTAAGATTATTCGCATATAGGCGCTCAATCTATAATCTATATGCAAATACAGACATCCTTCATCAGTTAAAAGCTCATAGGCTAATGTTAGGACCTCTGTCATCATATTTAGCAATATATCTTTATCTACTTTATCAGTATATGCAATATGAGAGATTGAATGCTCTCTATCACCGCTCCAACCCTTTATTCCTATAGGCTGTCTAAATTTAAATTCTTGCCCTGTAAGAAAGGGAGGATCCATATATATTAATTGCACCTTACCCCTATATTCGGGGGTAAGGTGTCTTAATATCTCTAATACATCCCCTAAATAGTACTTCCCCTGTAATAATTCTTTTGCATTATCTGGGCTATAATATATCTCACCCTTAACATCATAAGACAATTTATATCTTTGCAACTGGTTTTTTTACCTCCATGGTTATGGCATCAGTAGGACATTTCTCTGCACAAACACCGCAGCCAGTACATGCCTCATCTATAATCTTATGAATCTCTTTTCTTTCACCTTCGATTGCATCAAATTTGCAATTTATTTTACATATAGTACATCCTATGCATTTTTCATCTTCAATTACCGCTACTGGTCTTAAGTCAAAGTTTGCATATATAGACTTAGTCGGACACTTTTCTGCGCATACCATGCAATTAGTACATTTCTCATAATCTATTCTGGCAACATTATCTACCATTTTAATGGCGTCAAATTCACATGCCTTAACACATATACGACATGCTATACACCCTACGCTACAATATTTCCGAACGTCTCTTCCTAGATCCTGTGATATACAGGTTACCTGCACAAGACTACCTTTTGGCACCATCTCTATTAAATCCTTAGGACAGGCCTCTACACATAGGCCACAAGCTGTACATTTGTCCTCATCAACTACAGCTATTCCCTTATCATTGATGTGTATAGCATCAAATTGACAAACTCTTACGCAATCTCCAAACCCCATGCATCCATAATCACAGGTCTTAGGCCCTCCTGCTAACAAAGATGCAGCAGCACAGTCCTTTACACCCTCATATATATATTTATCTTTGGCCTTTTCCATATCTCCCTGGCACAATACCTTGGCCACAACTTCCTCCGCCGCATCTGCTTCCACCCCAAGTATTTTGGCGATATCT
>JAAZLT010000093.1 GCA_012799205.1 Clostridiales bacterium | reverse complement strand
TAGTAAGCATTATTTTAGGCAGGATAGATAGTGCCCAAAAGATATATTTAGATAAAAATAAAGGGGTGCTATCCAGGGCAGAGAGAAGAGATTATAGAGAAGGTGTAAAGCTTAGGAAAAGGCGATGGCTTACACTGTGCCTAATGCTAAACTTTGGGGTATTGGCCTTTGTAAAATATCTAAACTTTACTATCGCCAATATAAACTATATAACCAAAATGTTCGGTGGCCAAGGCAGTCTATCATTTTGGAATATAGCGCTTCCCATGGGTATATCCTTTTATACATTTCAGACCATGGGCTATATAATAGATGTATATAGGGGCAAGTACCCACCAGAGAAAAATATATTTAAGTTAGGGCTATTTGTATCTTTTTTTCCACAGCTTGTGCAAGGCCCTATAAGTAGATTCGATGATCTAGCGCCTACCCTATTTAAAGGGCATAGGCCTAGATTTAAAAATATAAGCTTTGGTCTACAGCGAATTCTATGGGGATATTTTAAGAAGGTGGTATTAGCTGATAGGATACTAGTTGCTGTAAATACCATTGTGAGAAATCCCCAGGATTATAGTGGTATATTTGCATTTATAGGAATGCTTTTTTATGCATACCAGCTCTATGCGGATTTTACAGGCGGAATAGATATTACCATAGGTATCTCTGAAGTGTTGGGCATTAGAGTACAAGAGAACTTTAACAGGCCCTACTTTTCTAAATCTGTGGAAGAATATTGGAGAAGATGGCATATATCCCTTGGGGCTTGGTTTAGAGATTATCTATTCTATCCCCTATCCTTAAGCCAACCTATGATGAAGGTATATAGATTTACTAGGGAGCATCTTGGTGGTTATTTTGGCAAACGGATCCCCGTATATATCTCTACTATTTTAGTATGGTTCACTACAGGCATTTGGCACGGATCTAGTTGGAACTTTGTGCTCTGGGGGCTATCCAACTGCTTTGTTATAATAATATCCCAGGAGCTAGAGCCCCTGTATGAGAGATTTCATAGTAGATTTGATGTAGGTGGGAGTTTATGGTTTAGGGCATTTCAAGTGATAAGGACGGTTCTTATAATGAGTAGCATTAGGATGTTTGACTGCTACATAGATGTATCTACTACATTTAGGATGTTTGGTTCCATGTTTACAAGTTTTGATGTAAGCAAGATATTTGACGGATCGCTCTTAGAGCTTGGCATAAGCCTAGCAGATTATATAGTACTGTTTGCAGGACTTATTATCCTTGTAACTATAAGCCTTTTAAAAAGAAAGGGCAGTATAAGAGAGAGGCTAGCTACAAGGCCTCAAATTGTCAGATACGCTCTATATTATGTACTAATAATATCTATTATTGTGCTTGGTGCCTATGGCATAGGCTATGATTCTAGCCAATTTATATACAATCAGTTTTAGGAGGAAATTCGTGACTAAAAGAAGACTTTTACATATGGCATTGGCTCTATGTATATTTATTTTGACATTATTTTTTCTACAAAGGCTTTTAAGCCCTAAATACGTAACTGCAATAGTGGAGGGCTCTTTGATAGAGGAATACTACTATGAAGATGGGCCACATGATGTTGTATTTATAGGGGATTGTGAAGTATATGAGAATATATCGCCTATAACTCTATGGGAAAACTACGGATTTACATCATATATAAGGGGTAGTGCCCAGCAGCTTATATGGCAATCCTATTATCTCATGAAGGAGACCTTAAGGTATGAAAAGCCAAAGGTTATGGTGTTTAATGTACTGTCTATGAAATATGATACGCCGCAGAGCGAGGCATATAATAGGATGACTCTAGACGGAATGAAGATGTCTAAAGATAAGCTTGGAGCAGTTAAGGCATCTATGACAGAGGAAGAGCATTTGATAGAATATATATTCCCTCTTTTAAGGTATCACTCCAGATGGAGTGAGCTTAAGGGGGAGGATTTTAAATATATGTTTAAAAAGGAAAAGATTTCTCACAATGGCTATTATATGAGGGTGGATACATTGCCTGCGAAGACTTTTCCACAGCCCAGAAAGCTTGCTAGCTATGAGTTTTCGGATATTACATACCACTACCTAGATCTCATGGTAAAGCTATGTAGGGAAAATGGGGTAGAGCTTATGCTCATGAAGGCGCCAAGCCTATATCCTCATTGGTATGATGAATGGGATCAGCAGATGGTAGAATATGCAAAGGAGCATAATCTAAAGTATATAAATTTTATAGAACTGATAGATGAGATAGGGATTGACTTTGATACTGATACCCATGATGCTGGTTTGCATCTTAATTTGGCCGGCGCTGAAAAGCTGTCTATGCATCTAGGAGAGATACTTAAGAGTAATTATAACCTAGTAGATAGGCGAGCAGATAGGGCGCTTAGTGATATCTGGGCCCGTAAGAAAGAGATTTACGATAATATGAGAGAGAGCCAATATAGGGAGCTTGAGGAGTATGGCTATCTTAAGAGTTTGGGCGTAGAGAAAAGGGATTGAGCCTTGGTTGACTTATCCAAAAAATCGTGCTAGTATCAATGTACATTCATGCGTTTAAAATCCCTTAAGTGAGGAGTGTCAAATATGTCTAAATTTATACTAACGTGTTGCTCTACGGCTGATATGCCTTATGAATATTTTAAGGAAAGGGATATACCCTTTGTATCGTTTCACTATCATATGGATGGGGTGGAATATCCAGACGATCTAGGCAAAACTATGTCATTTGAAGAGTTTTATAAAAGAATAGAAGAGGGGGCAATGCCCACTACCTCCCAGGTAAATGTGGGGCAGTTTATAGAGTTTTTTGAACCATACCTAAAGGATTCAATGGACATAGTACATATATCTCTATCCACAGGTCTTTCAGGTTCTTACAATTCTGCTTGTATAGCAAGAGAGGAGCTTCAACCCAAATATCCAGACAGAAAGATACTCATTATAGACTCACTAGGGGCATCTTCTGGCTATGGTATGCTAGTAGATCAGGCGGCTGATCTAAGAGATGAGGGCAAAGACGCTACCGAAGCATATAATTGGATAGAAGAGAATAAGCTCAATATTCATCATTGGTTTTTCTCTACAGATTTGAGCCATTATAAAAGGGGCGGTCGGATCTCGGCTACAGCTGCTACAGTGGGAGCATTACTAAATATCTGTCCTCTGCTGAATATGGACAATAACGGCAAGCTTGTGCAGCGCCAAAAGATCCGAACAAAAAAGCGAGTCATAAGAGAAATAGTGAAAAAAATGGAGGAAAATGCAGTAGGGGGTCTAGAGTATTCAGGTAAATGCTTTATATCAAACTCTGCATGTTTTGAAGATGCTAGAGAGGTAGCAGATTTAGTAGAGAAGACATTTCCCAATTTAGATGGAGACGTCATGATAAATAGCGTAGGTACTGTAATAGGGTCACATACAGGGCCTGGCACAGTGGCGCTTTTCTTTGTAGGGGGTAAGAGAGTAGATTAATACTACTTTACAATGGGGAACACAAGGGTGAATTTGGTGCCCATACCCAATTCGCTTTCCACATGTATAATGCCATCATTTGCTTCAACTAATGATTTTACTATAGATAAGCCAAGACCGGTTCCGCCGGTCTTTTTATTTCTGGATACATCCGCCCTATAAAATCTTTCGAATATATATGGTAGATCATTTTCAGCTATGCCATAACCATTATCTTGGACAGTTATCTTTATATTTTCCTTATCCTGCTTTAGTGATAAAAGTACCTGGCCTTCTTTTTTGAGAAAGTTAAGTGAGTTAGTTAGTAGGTTGGATATAATCTGGTGGAGCATATTCTCATCCATAAAGGCCTCTATACCCATCTTTATAGAGGGTACAAGAGTATAGCCTTTTCCCTCGAAAACGGGCCGAAATGTATTTACTATATCTATAAGTGTATCTGATATAAAAAATATATTCTTATCTGGCTGAAGGCCTCCCTCAAAGGTATTGAATGTATCCCTTAGATCTCCCACCAGCTTATTTAGCCCGTCTATCTCCGAAAGTAGTATATGAAGGTTTTTAGCGCTTGGATCCCAAACGCCATCTATCATCCCCTCTACATGGGCCTTTAATGTGGCGAGAGGGGTTCGAAGCTCATGTGCTATATCCGATGCATATCTTTTTCTAAGCATTTCTTGTTCGTCTAATGTCTGGGCAAGGTAGTTAATAGACTGGGAGAGCTCTGTGATCTCCTCTGTATTAACATCTATATTAGAGCGTGCCTTTAAATTACCCTCCCGCATGGCATTTGCGGTATCTATTATCTCTATAAGTGGGTTGGACAGGCTCCGAGATATAATAAAACTTATGATAGCGCCAAAAAGCACAGCAATAATAGATGATATCATAAGGGATTTAGCCAAAGTATTTTTAAATATTATAGAAGAATTTGAAAGATGGGAATCGTCATAATATTTTATTAATAAAACTCCTATAGCCTCATCGTCACTGAATAGGGGAAATGTCTTTTGGACAAAGCCCTGTCTATCTTTTTTGGGTGGCGTATTCATCATATTATGATGATTTCTCATATGCCCCATCATGCGTCTTCTGCCATGTCCATGGGCATTGGCGCTGCATATGGTGTTTCCGTCTACATCTTGTATCTCTAGATATAACCCCTGTAATTTAGCATAGTTTAATAGCTCGTCTGGAGTAATATTGCCATTTTCTATGATTATATCGTTTATATCCTCACGGATTATTTCAAACCTTTCCTCCTGTTCATCTAATAAAAAGCTATCAAACCTTTTATTGATCATATGATTTGATATGATGCTTATGACCAAAATAGAGATCAGTATAGAAAAGATAAAGGCTAGAGTTAGCTTTCTAGAAAGTCCCATATTACATACCCCCAAACTTATATCCGGCGCCATAGACAGTAATTATATATTTAGGCTCCTTAGAATTATCCTCAATCTTTTGCCTAATATTTTTAATATATGTATCTATAGTTCTATCATAACCATCATAGTCATGTCCCAGAGCGGCTTGAATCAATTGATCTCTCGAAAGCACCTGACCCGGATTAGCAAGAAGGGATGTAAGCACTTTAAATTCATTAACTGTTAAGGGCACAGTTATCCCCTTTTTTTTAACTAACATCTTATTAATATCTACCTCAAGGTCTCCGCCTTGGAATATAAGCTTTTGAGCTAGGGGATCGCTCATCCTATAGCTTCGCCTAAGTAAAGCCTTGACCCTTCCCATAAGTTCTCTAGGGCTAAAGGGCTTTGTAACATAATCATCAGCTCCAATATCTAACCCTTCTATTTTATCGTATTCATGTGCTTTAGCTGTGAGCATTATAATGGGAACATCCGATTTGGCCCTTATTCTGACGCAGACCTCTTCTCCCGAGAGCTTTGGAAGCATTAGATCTAGAATTATGAGATGAATAGTAGTTTTATTAAAGATCTCCAAAGCCTCTTCGCCATCATAGGCCACAAATGTCTGATAGTTTTCACGCAATAGATATTGAACCACAAGGTCGGATATATTTTTTTCATCTTCTACCACTAATATTTTAAACTCATTCATGATATCACCTCTATAGAGTATTATACCTTATTATCCTGATTAATTGCTATATTCATAATTGCCACACATTTGGATATTATAATGAAATTAGTCAAGAGATGAAAGGAGAATGGATATGAAAAAGAAAAGCGTTTTAATAATACTTACTCTTGTATTGATACTTGGTGCTACTACGGCTTTTGTCTATGGGGCCACGCCTTCTATAGGCGAGGACTTCAATGATGCTGCGCCAGATAATAGATGGGAATGGTTTAAAGAGAAAATGGAGCATAGAAGGGCTAGGGTTGAAGAGGCCCTAAAGGAAGATCAGATTACAGAAAATGAGGCAAAGGTATGGAATGAGCATATGGAATATATGGAAAAGTTCCATAAAGAAAACAATTTTCTACCTAGATGCGCAGGATATGGACGTATGCATGGAAGGCACTATAGACACGGTTATAGACGAGGGTTTAGGGGCGGGATAGAAGCCGGAGATTGATAGATTTAAAAAGGGCATTGCGATTTGGTATGCAATGCTCTTTTTAATTAACATCATGTATTTATTACAATTTAATCTGAAAAATTTAATCTTTATAAGTTTGTACTTAGACTCTAGTTATATGGAGTAAGTTACCTATTAGCCACTTCTTGCTGTAATACATAGATGTCTCGATCTGTTTCTGCACTTTTATGTAGTATAAATCTCATACTATTTGACAGATCTTTTAAGGTTTTGGTTGTCTCTGTTTTAAACTCTGTTAAATCTGCAGTCTGTTCGTATACAGCATAGAGCTTCTCTTCAATACTAGATTGGCCATGCTCTAGATTTTCTATTCTAGTATCCATGCTATCTAATCTAGTATCTATTGCGTCAAACCTTTTATCCATGTTATCTAATCTAGTATCTATTGCCTCAAACCTTTTATCCATGTTATCTAATCTAGTATCTATTGCGTCAAAGCTTTTATCCATGCTATCTAATCTAGTATCTATTGCGTCAAAGCTTTTATCCATGTTATCTAATCTAGTATCTATTGCGTCAAACCCTTTATCCATACCATCTAGCCTGTGGCTTATTTGGCCAAGTATATTTAGAATCTTTTCCTCACCTGTCACATCTACACCCCCTCACCTTATATTTTATCTTAGAATATCCGATATCATTCACGATAATTCTATCTTAAATCTATTCATAAATCAAGGCCGGAACAACTGGGGATACCTGGCATAATATAAATACATGAAAGAGTTTAAAGGGGGCAGATATTATGGCCTATGCCAGCAGATATCTAAGGGTTACGGCTGATCCATTAATGGAGGGCATAGATGTACGAAATGTTCAGCAAAGACTTAGCGAACTAGGTTATTATCATGGGGAGATTACCGGCATATATGATAGAGAAACCGCTGTGGCAGTGACAGAATTTCAAAGCGCTTTGGGGCTTATGGCAGATGGTGTTGTAGGTCCAGAGACGTGGAATGCTATAGGCTTAAGTAGTGAAAGCTTGGAGTATTTTGATAGTAGATTTTCTATAACAATAGGACTGGATATAAGAAAGCTTGTACTTAGAGAAGATAATAATATAATAAAGACATATAATGTGGCAGTGGGAAAGCCATCTACCCCAACCCCAATTGGGAATTGGAAAATCATTCAAAAGACTGTAAATCCAGGGGGTGCCTTTGGGGCTAGATGGATGAGGATTAATGTGCCTTGGGGGGGATATGGCATACATGGCACAGATGAACCAGATTCCATAGGAAATGCCGTAAGTCATGGATGTGTTAGACTTTTAAATGAGAATGTGATAGAGCTATATGATATAGTGCCCTTGGGAACGGCGGTAGATATTATGGGCATAGCATATACAGGCAGGATCTTGCAAATAGGGGTAGAGCCTGGAGTAGATATCCAAAGAGTGCAAGAGATATTAGCCGATATTGGATATTATACAGGGAGTTTAGATGGCATATACGGCATATCTACAGAAAATGCAGTCAAAGCGTTTCAAAGGGATTTTGGCCTTGTGGCAGATGGAGTTGTGGGGCCTGAAACATATGAAGCCTTAGATATGATGGAGGATACACTCACTAATAATATCGGATCTTAAGGCCTATAAAGCACTATTTTGATACTCTCTTGGAGTTGTATTAGTGATTTTTTTAAACATTATATTGAAATAATTCTGATTATTAAACCCAGAGGCCAGGGCAATATCCAGCATAGATAGATCCTGATTTCTTAGCATTTGCTTACTTTTTTCTATGCGTACCTCATTTAAAAATTGAATAAAAGTTTTGCCAGTTTCCCTCTTAAACATAGAGCTAAAATAATGCCTATTAATATTAAGATGCTTTGCCATATCAGAGAGGGAGATTGGTCTATCATAATTTTCATATATATAATCAATAGCCCTTTTTACATGCAAGTTATAGGCATGGCATCTGGGAAACCCTGGCTCTGTGTGTGGGCATTCGTTCCAAATGGTTTTTAAAGTGGAAAGAATATGTGGCAGCACAAACTCTGGCTTATATATTAAACCTAGAGAATTAGACTTATTATATGAGAAAGGTCCTATTATAAATAGGCCACTTTTTTTATTTTTGGGACACATGGTAGAAGCTGTAAAGTATACATCTTTTATGGGAGAGATGGTTTGAAGACTATGCTCAGAGTCTAAAGCTATCTCTTGCTTTACCATAATATATATATCATGGCTATTAAATAGTCTGTCTAATTTTTCGCTATATCCAAAAGAGGCAATAGGATGCCCACTATATTGGAAAGCTTTAATAGGTATGTGGGTGACATAATAAAATCTTTCTAGTACCTTTTC
>JAAZLT010000092.1 GCA_012799205.1 Clostridiales bacterium | reverse complement strand
TCCGTGTTACTATATGCACTTCTTGGTGTATCGCTTAATGGAATGTCCATTTCCATACAAAGTTCAATCAGGTACTCTATATATTCTGATGCTAAGTCCTTGGGGCAATCACTTAGGCTGAAATTGTCCCATTCTGTCGCCTTGGTGAAGCTTGTCTTAGTCCTCTCTTTTAGATTCTCTACACTGTCCCCTATATAACCTTCCATATCTCTTAAGATTGCGTATACCTTTTTTCGTTGCTCCTGCGTAATCTGATTAAGTCTTTTTATCTGCTCTTTATCATCTACTAATAATTCCACTGTTACTGGCTTATCCATAAAGTTATATATATTTTGCATTACATCTATCGTTTCCTCATCATCGACTGCTAGGGTAAGTTTCATGCCCTTTTTTAAAGTACGTATATTATCAATCTCACACTTAAACTGCATCTAATCCCTCCTCCCTGCCTAGTAGCTCTATTGCAATTTCTAAAGCCTTTATATCTGCTTTGAATATCTCATCCCCGATTCCATCCTCTTCTAAAAAGCTTTCCCTATCTTTCTTTAGGTCCTCAAGTTGTGCTTTTACTTGCAATAAATCCACCATATCCCCCCCTTTCCTGCTTTTCTATTTTATAAGTCAAATTTATCTATGATATATAATGCATCCTCTTCCATGCATGCACTCTCTAGTTCCTCGACTATCCTTCCAAGCTCTCTATTTATCTTCCATCCCTTTTCTTTTTCTATATTCTTTTCTATATCGATGTTGTGGATCTTAAATTGCTCTATCAAATTCTCTACATCTGCCATCTCTTCCATAAGGGATAAGTCCGCGTCTATCTCTGCAAAGTCATCATATTCACCTTTGCGTTTATATTTGCATATAGCTTGTATTAGTTCGCTACACTCTTCTACCAGCCTGTCTAGTTGTTCTATATAGCCATAATGCTCTATTATCTCTTTTTGCCTTTCTTGAATATCGCTCAATTGAATACTCACACCATTAACCCCCCTTGTTCATTACCTTAAAGATCCATCTATTAGTAAGATATGTGCATGATAAAACTCATCTATCGTCTTGCCGATAGTTTTAAATTCATCCTTCAGTGCATTTGCAAATTTGATAAATGCCTCTATCTCTGCTATTTGCTTAATGTTTGTTTTTAGTTCCTCATATTCACCATCTGCTATTTCCTCAACATATAGGCTTATTGCATCATCCTTACATTTTGCTGGTATCAATGCATAATATGGGTCCCTAATTTCATAATATCTCATTTTATTCCCTCCCTTTAAAACATTGCTATCTGCTTTGGTCTTTCCCTCTTCTCGTAATCACTGCATCCCATGTTTTTTAGTTGCGTATCTTCGGCCTTCCATTGAGCTATCCAGCTGACTATATACCTATCCTTACACCCATACCTATAATGTTTTTCGTCACGACTTACTATCTTGTCGCTTTTATCTAAGTACTTACAAGTAAAGCAATTCCAGCTCATGCCTGATCCCCCTCTAGCTCCTTTAAGTTCCTCAATTTC
>JAAZLT010000091.1 GCA_012799205.1 Clostridiales bacterium | reverse complement strand
TAAGAGAGGATAATATTTATAAGTTAAGACGGACAATCTCTATGACCATGACCGATATAGCAATATCTAGCGTATATATACATTTACTAACTAAATATAAAGAGCTATGATCCTAAACCCTCATAGCTCTTTATACATCATCTATATATTTTCTACCTCATCTGCCATCTTCTCAAATGACTCTAATATTTCATTGCTGAGGCTTTTTATATCACTGGTAGTCCCTATGGAGGCAAGTTCTCCTGACATAGGTAATTGGGCAAGTAGTTTTGCTTCTTGACGCTGGATAAACTCGTTCACATTTCCATCGTCAAATATAGCTATTCTCTCATCGCAACTAGGACATTTCATATAACTCATATTTTCCACTACACCTAAGATTGGTATTTCCATAGCCTTCACCATATTAATAGATTTTGCTACTATCATGGATACCATATCCTGTGGAGTAGACACCATTATCATTGCATTTATAGCCATGGACTGCATCACCGTAAGTGCCACATCACCTGTTCCAGGTGGCATATCTATTATAAGATAATCTAATTCACCCCATATTACATCTGTCCAAAACTGTTTTACAGCACCTACAATTAAAGGCCATCTCCATATAACCGGCTGCTCTTCATCCTCCATAAAAAAGTTTAGAGAAATTACATCTATACCTTCCGATGATTTTACAGGCACAATCCCTAGTTCATTTTGCATAGCCTTTGCACTTTCTAGTCCTAGAAGCCTTGGCACACTAGGCCCTGTAATATCTGCATCCATTATACCTACCCTATGCCCCCTAGCTTTAAGCATACGAGCTAACATAACAGATACTGTAGACTTTCCTACACCACCCTTACCACTCATAACCCCTATGACCCGCTTTATATTGTTGTGTGGGTTATTCTCTATATTACAGCTCTCTTGTGATGTGCATCCGTCCTTAGTAGGACAAGTATCACAATTTGACAATTAAATCATCTCCTTAGTCTTCTTAAAAGCTATCATATCCAATCTTATACCCAAACTTTCTACGTGGCAAGGGGCATTTATCTATAGAATTCGATTAAAGCTGCTACCTTTATAATTGCCCAAAAGCTTATAATTTGAGCAATGATCTTTTATACCCTCTATTGCAGTCTTTACATTAGGATCATCTATATGTCCCTCAAAATCTATATAGAACATATATTCAAAGGGCTTTGTCACTATTGGCCTAGATTTAATACTGAGCATATTCAAATTATTCTTTGCAAACTGTTCTACAACTTTATAAAGAGATCCAGGAGTATGACTTAAAGATATATTTATACTTATCTTATTACAATCATCACCTATCACAGGATCCATAGCTATTACAATAAAGCGGGTATAGTTTAAAGTATTATCTTGTATATTTTCAGCTATTATATCAAGTCCATAGAGGCTAGCAGCTTCAGTGCTGGCAATGGCAGCAAATTTTGAAAGTCCCTGCTCTTTAACCCATTTCGCACTCTTTGCCGTATCAAAATATGGTATAACCTTCCATTTCGTGTGTTCCTCTAAAAAGTTATGACATTGTCCTATGGCTTGGGGGTGAGAGTATACCTCCTCTATATCCTTTAGCTGTGTACCTGGCGGGGCTAAAAGATTATGCTTTACCTCCAGGTATAGTTCCCCTTGTATATTTAAATTATACTGGGATAAAAGGTCAAAGACCCTAGATATCATACCTACAGATGAATTTTCCACAGGGAGAATCCCCACATCCGCCTCCCCCCTATCTAACAAGGTAAATACATCATCAAAACTACTCTTTGATACAAGCTCTGCATCCTTTCCAAAATATAGCCCTGCCGCCTGATGGCTGAAAGACCCTGGAATCCCTTGATAAGCTACAGCCCTCATATTATCTTTCCCTCTAGAAGTGCAATCTTCTCTATATTTTTTACCAATGTAGCAAATCTCTCTGGTTTTAATGACTCTTCCCCATCGCTAAATGCATTTTCAGGATCGTTATGAACTTCAATCATAAGTCCGTCTGTTCCAGCTGCTACCGAAGCCTTAGATAAGGTCTCCACAAGCTCCCATCTACCTGCAGCATGGCTGGGATCCACTATTATGGGAAGGTGACTAAGACTTTTTATTATTGGCACTGCACTTATATCTAGGGTGTTTCGCGTATATGGTTCAAAAGTTCTAATCCCTCTTTCGCAGAGGATAACCTCTTCGTTGCCCTCAGACATTATATACTCTGCCGACATCAAAAATTCATGTATTGTGGCAGATAATCCTCTTTTTAATAGCACTGGCTTATTCGCCTTACCTACTTCCTTTAATAATTCAAAATTTTGCATATTC
>JAAZLT010000090.1 GCA_012799205.1 Clostridiales bacterium | reverse complement strand
TTACATACATTGAATCCCTCTCCTTTTGGCCCCCTATTTAAGACTATTAGGGGTTGGTTAGATCGAGTAGCTTTGTTTATATTAGCAAACCCTGTCTCCTGCATATCTTCCCTTGTTGGCGTTGCAGAATAACACGGTTCTTCTGCATAAGAGGGCTCGTTTTCAGCCTGTGATTCAGGAATGCTTCTGGCATTTTGAGGCGCAAATCCCCAGGGTTTTAACATATACTCCTGCCCTATATCTCTTGAACTACAAAAAGGACAGAATCCATTCACTGGTGGTTGCACATCAAACCAGCCGCAAGATTCCCCTTTGCAAAAATAGATTTCCCTAAAATAATCTTTGCTCCCAAAGTATGGCCTAGCCGGCCTTTCATAATAACCTGGTCTGAACTTTGAATGAAAATTATATATTCCACCTGATTTATATGTCTTCTTATCTACTACGATTACACTACCAGGCGCATATTCGCTAATAGCCATATCTAAGGATCTATCTGGCATCTGCTCTACCCTATTTCCTCCTTGATCTTCTATATAAAAGCCTACTACATCCTTAGGGAATGAATATGTTGGTAGGACACTCTCGTCATATAATACATCCATTAATGTTTTAGATTTCTGATCCTTATCAATATATTCTTGAGGATTTCTTTTTATTTTATCTGATATTTCATCTAATTTTTCAATAAGACTCTCTTTATGAGCATCTAAACTTAAATAATCTGGACTTGGATTTAAAAAGTTCAATATTTCATCTGGTTTTTTATATTCTTTAACATAGCCAAGAAAGTCATCATAGTATTGTCTATAAAACTCCATTACTCTAAGTTCATCCATACCTCTATCCATACCTAAGAGATACTCTGTTAAAATTATGATATTTAAATGCCTCTCTACTAATTTATGATTCTCTGCATCGATCCAGGGTTTTCTAAGGTCACCTGAAATTATTCTTTCAGGATTTCGAAAATAGTGACTGTCATGTGGTCCATTATCAATATATGTGACTATGGTAGAGATACTAGAGCTTCTTCGCCCTGCCCTACCGGCTCTTTGCTGATAATTTTCCCGCATTGGTGGTATATTTCTAAGACCTACGGCGTTTAGAGAGCCTATGTCAATTCCAACTTCCATAGTAGTAGTACAACTTAATATATCAACTGGCATCTCATCACCTATGTGAACATCTTGAAATCGCATTTCATAATTTTCTGTCTTAGACCACATCTTATCGCGCTGATCTTTATAGGATAATTGGGCTGTATGTTCTTCTGTGTTTATACTAGTGATATTAGTTGTATCTTGATTTAAAAGGGCATCTATCACTGGCCTACGCCAAAAATCAAAACGGCTTAAATCTCCATCATCCATAATCTTCACATCTTCACCAGCACAATGTATGCACCGGTTCCATAAAGTAAATGCAAACACCCCTGAGCATTCTTTGCAATGATACCAACTCTGATTTTCATTATAGTTTAAAGAGATTAGATTTAAGTTTAGATAAAGCTTTTCTTCATTCGCAGGGGCATCGGTAAACTTTAGCAAGCATTTGTATATAGTTTCGATCTCAGATTTTGAGTAGCCCCTTCTATGAAGCAGTTTTCTTATAGGGCTTGATATTTTTTTATTTGGATCAATCCCAAATCTTCTAAAAGATACCGTAACAATATTTTCTCTTACACTATCTTCTATTACATCACCGAGTGCATAACTGTCTTTCATAACCACATTAGCCCAAGCTGAAAACAGCATCTCAAACTCTTCATCAGTCATATCTATCCCTTTATTTTCAAGCTCATCAAAAATTTCATACAGTAAGAATTCATCACATGGCTTTACATAACATAGCCCTATATCAGATACTGAATAAAAACTACTACATAAAAGCTTTAAGAGCTGTTCATCATATAGTCCTGGTGTTGTATTAAACTGCCTTTTTATAATATCATATCTTATACTTCTTCCTCTTCTTCTTGCCCCTTGGACTATGTCCTTAAATTTTTGCAGGTCCCTTTTAAATTCCTCTTGTTCCTCCCCATAAAATAGTTGTAGATTAAATTCTAATGCTACCTCTAAAAACATTATATAAAGCAGATCCATTGTAGGTGGTATCCTCGATTCCTCTGCCCACTCTTGAAGTCTCTTTGTTGCTATAACTATAGCCTTTCTAGCTGCCTCATCATCAGCAGCCCTAGTTAGGTCTTTGGCAAGTCTTGCAGCTCTTTGCCTGCTATCTGAGAATAGCAATACTTTCCTTCCGGCATTTGGAATGCGCTTTAGCCTCTCTTTATCAAATATCTTTGGTGGCTGTATATATAGTTGTTCTGAAACTATATTATAAAAGGGTTCATTACCCTTTGTGACAAAGTCTGAGGCGTTTAAATGAGTCCTATTGCATTTAGGGCATTTATTAAAGGTTAATATATCAGGACTGTCCTTGCGGGGTTTATCATTGTATGCAATGTGGATAAATCCTTTTTGGTTTGCATAGTTATCATTTTCGAATAGTTTACCTGTTACTGCGTTTAGCCAACCAAATCTTGTATCTTTTGTTGAGTTTATTGGGCCGTCCTTCGGTATTATATAAAAATGCACTTCTTTCATATTGTCAGTCAATTGATCGCCCAATTCACTCCATATAAAATTTGCACTATATCCGCTATGGTATATATAGCCTCTAAAAAATAATGCCCCACAGCGCCTATCATTTAACAGCTCATATACTTTGCTCCCACATCTATCACAGGTGTTTGTAAATCTATTTAAATAGATTTTACCAATCCTTAATCCTTCGCTAGACCTAGCATCTGGACAATGTGGATTACAGCATGCAAATATCCCCTGCAAGCCTCTAAACATCATATGTAGCCTAGCCGGAAACAATACCTGTCCAGACTTATCCTTAGCCAAAGGAGCGAGAACTAGTAGGGTCTCTAAAGCTTTTCTTGCAATCTCATTGTCTATATTCGGAAAGAGTTTACCTGGTAAACTGCTATAGGGTATAGCCTGTCCCCTACACTCATTCATAAGGGCTAACATGGGATTGAATGTGTTTAAAAAGTCATATAGCCAATTTTGGGCATCTTCATAAGATTTAAAAGACCCTTTGCTTAGATCTGTAAACTCATCAGCAAATTGAGATATTGCTTCCAGTCTTTTTTGTTCATCCTCTCTGAATTTATGTATATCTATGTCGCCCAATTTTTCTATAGTATTATAATCTATATTCTGAACCTTTATAGATTGTCTCTCTCCATATATCAGTGCAAAATTTCCATAACTTAAACGTTGAGCCGTTAATCTACATGCAAACTCTCTTACAGCTTCCTCTTCATATTCTGGCACACTGGCACTGGTAAGGATAAATTGCACTTTATCTCTTGGAATCTCTAACCTATTTAATAGACGCCTTATTAGAAAGGATACCTCCCCACCTGCAGATCCTCTATACATATGGGCCTCATCCATTATAATGGTAAATCTATTATCATTTGAGCTTTTTAACCATTTCTTAGTTTCATCCCATATAGATCTTTCAATAGGTCTAATTAGCATATATTCTAACATAGAATAGTTAGTAATTAATATGTCTGGACATTTATCCTGCATCTCCATCCGTGTTATTTGCTCTGCATCTTTCATATGTGTTATATGTTTTCCATTTTCTAGCGCCTTTAGATAGCTGTCTATGTCAAATTTTGATGGAAATTTTCCTATATCTATTAATCTTTCTTTTATCTCTGATGTTCTATCTATCAGCTCCCTTTCGAACGTTTCCGCTAATCTCTTGTCCTTAGTAATATTTTTTTCCCCAGGATATGGAGTTCTGCCAGTATACATTCCAAATTGGGGAGTTCTTATATTATTATCTCCTGCATTTTTATAAAACAGCTGCCTAAATACCCCTTGGCTATCTCCTATCATTCTACGCAATCGTCCTATCTGATCAGATACCAATGCATTCATTGGATATAATATAAGTGTCCTAACCCCTCTTTGTCGCCAGGTATCAGGCATATTTCTAGCCTCACTGGCTAAAGAACTCACCATAGGCCACATGAAACACTCAGTCTTACCGGAACCGGTGCCTGTTGCAACTAGAATATCTTTCCCTTTATAAAAAGCCTCCACAGCTTCTACTTGATGCACAAACGGATCTTTAAACACCCCAAGTCTACTTGCCTCCATATCCAGTAAAAACTCCTTAACATCTGCCGGTATATCCATCTTTTGTATTCCGTTTTCTACAACATTGTAGGCTAGATTTGCCTCTATATAGGGCTCTTGATATAATATTCCCTTCTCTCTTAAAACTTCACTACAAGAGTCTAATAATAACTCGTTCTCACCTAAATATTGTGCTCTGATATAGTCTAAAAGCCTTGTTCTAAGTGCTTTATGGGTACTATGTATATCATAAGATCTCACGTTTTCGCCTCCCTTAAAATAATGTGAAGCCTCTTTAGTACTAATTCCACAATGGGCCATACCTCTAATCTAAACAGCATGTGATGTATTGCGTCTATATTATCTATAGGCCAACCTAAGATCAAAAGTAGACTCTCTTCCCTTTTAGGTAGGGCATTATGAAGGTATAGTTCTACCAATCCTGAGTTTTCATCTACTTTGTAATATGCTGTAGATTTATTGTTTACCTCGTGCCTTAAGCCGTACATAAACCTTCTTAGCTCAAATTCTTCAATGAAATATCTGTCTAATTCGTATATGTATATAGTGCCTCTCCGCTTAGTTATAAAGCCAGCGTCTAGGAATTCGTTTCTAAAAAGAGTAATATCGCCTTCTTGAAATGAATAATGAATATCCCAGCACTTACTAAAGGGGGCTCTCATATATTTATTAAATACTTCATATAAGTTATTTGTTGGTTTCCAACTAATATTGGAAATATATCTTTTTAAAAAATCATAGGCTAAATATTCTGTAAGACCATAGAATGTGCCTACGCTTCCCTGTCTTTTTTTAAAACCATCTTCTAAAATGTGAATCTGGGCAAGACCTGTAACTGAATAAAAATCCTTCCCATTGAGCCCCCTCATAAGTTTTAAATTATGCCCTAGATAACACTCCTCATATTCCGGCAATGCCAGATCTGTGCTATATCCTTTATCTACAAGCTCGCCACCATCATATAGGCGATCTCTAATAACAGCTATAGGGTGGTCACCATTGCCTTGCGGATAAAACCATTGTATTGTTTCTGGAAAAAGCTTTAGCATGCTTTCAACAATAGGTTTACAACTCGATAATATATATCTTTTACTAACGCCAACATCACCTGTATACTCTTTAAACTCACTTGATTCCAATGTTGAAAATCTAATCCACATGCCAAGGGCAGAATATATTATCCTTGAAGCATATATACTATCTGGCTCCTTATCATGTCTTTTAATATCGATATCATCGGCTATTTTATCCAAAATATTATACTTATCATGCATTTATCAACTCATCCTCTAGTTTCACCATAATCTTTCTAAGGGTTTGGGGGTTGAAGGTTTGTATATTTATAAAGTTCTTTAACCTTTCCCTACTCTCATGCGATGTACATAGTCCATTTAGAGTAAAGAGCAAAGCACTATACATCCCTCTATTTACCCCTATATTATCAATTATACCTATGATCTTGGATAGTCTAAGCTTGCAGGCGTTGCTCAAAGTTATAAATTCGTCTAGTCTGCCCAGATCATTAAATATTCTCCGGCACTGATCCTGTCCTATGTTTGTATTAAATATACTTTTATCTGTTTTGCTATAATAAAGCTCATCGGGTTTTTTATAATCTATGATTAAATCAAGATCTATAGGCAGAATATAGTTTAGTATAAAGTCTGGTAAAATCTCCATTCGTGAAATAGATTCCATAGAAAAAATCAGAAACTTATCAGTACTGTTTTTTATAAGTGGTATATATACCGACTCGGAAATGTTTTCTACAGCACCCTCTATTGAAATTACCTTCCCTATCGAATTATCTACAGTGGATATTAGCTTACTATAATCTGAAAAGCCTAGCTGCATCATAAGGACTGTAGCAGATTCTCCAGATATAGTATATGATATAGCATCTGCAACAGATCTTGCGCTATATCCAATCAATAGCGGACACATTCCCCCTGCAAATATGGCATATAGATATTCAGCTAGATCAAAGCTATATTCATCACTCACTCCACTTTCCCCTAAGTTATAGCCAAGCTCTGTCATAAATGAATTACAATCATTTATTACTGGTATAGTTCCTTTATGTGTTTTTCCTGGTATTATGTAAATATCATCCCGATTGGATATATTATTGCTATTGTCACCTATTCGATTTAAGAGGTTCTGAACATTTGCTATATAGTCACCCGATTTATTCTGTAGCTTG
>JAAZLT010000089.1 GCA_012799205.1 Clostridiales bacterium | reverse complement strand
AGATTATAGCATATAATAATATAAGTAGCACGATGGATGTGCGATGGAAGGAGTGTTAGAATATGCAATTTTTTTCCATCGGAATTGCAAGGCAAAACTGTCAACATAAAGATCAGCTTCTTAGGAGGCTTAAATATAATATACCAGCTGGGTTTGAAATAATAGAAAATGACCAAAATGATATATCTTATATAAATCTTTCAAGCGAAAGCAGATATGATATTCATGAGCTTGTAGATATAAAGGATATGCTCTCCCATGGGATAGGGAGTGCATTTGCCCAGTTTTTACTATATGATATTAAGAAAGAACTAATTGATGATATAATAGAGAGGGAATATTTTTACTTTGATGATGATGAAAGGGTAGATATACTACAAAAGTCTATTGAAGATAGAGTTGATTACGATGATAGAAAATGGGCGGCCTATATACATGGTAGGTTCACAGAGTTTTTTGATGAAAATAGGGAACTTTCCCTAGAGGGCTTTGTAAGATTTAGACTTAAAGAATATTTAGATGAACTGGAATATATGGTAGGAAGGTCTGTAGATGAGCTTCTGATAGATAAAGAATACAATGAATTTATTAGACTACTCCAGTACTTTGTAGAAATTCAAGAACCAAAGATCGAAGAAGTCCATGTACTTCTAGAAGATGATGAAAAATATACCCTCTTAGATGGTGGCTATAGGGTGATAAATAATGATATGTTAGAAGATGTGGCTAGAGAAATATCTGATAATGAGATATCGGATGATGATCTACTCATTAGCTCCCTCATTACCATAGCGCCTAACAAGATTGTAATTCATGATTCATATAAAATAAAAAACACGGAACTACTAACTACAATAAAGAATGTATTTTGTGGTAAGGTAGAGATGAAAAATTAGTATATATTTGGGGGCATAAAATATTGAATTTTAGAGATATAAAAATAGTGTATGAAGATAATCACCTGCTAGTTGTAGAGAAACCCTATAATGTTCTATCTCAGGGCGATATAACGGGTGATATAGATCTTCATACACTCATGAAAGAATATATTAAAGTAAAGTATAAAAAACCGGGGAATGTGTATTTGGGGTTAGTGCATAGGCTAGACAGGCCTGTGGGCGGGGTGATGGTATTTGCCAAAACCTCTAAATGTGCCTCTAGACTCTCTGAGCAAATAAGAGAGAGAAGATTCGAAAAGGGCTACTTGGTGGCAATAGAAGGTGTACCGGAAAAATTAAGCGGTAAACTGAGCCATTACTTATTAAAAGATAGAAGAACCAATATGACTAGAGCGGTGAGAGAGGGACGTAAAGGGGCCAAGCTCTCTACATTAAAATACGAAGTTCTTGGACATGCTGCAGGCTTGAGCCTTGTGAAGGTGCAGCTAATAACAGGACGAGCCCACCAGATTAGAGTGCAGTTTAGCACTGAGGGGCATCCTATATATGGGGATCATCGATATGGAGACGACCGTCAGAGTAGACATCAGATTGCTCTATGGGCATATAAATTAGGCTTTACTCATCCAACAAAGAGGGAACCTATGGAATTTT
>JAAZLT010000088.1 GCA_012799205.1 Clostridiales bacterium | reverse complement strand
TTAATTTAATTTAGAAATTCTCTTTGAAGAACTTATAATATCTGTAATTCTAACACCAAAACTATCTTCAATGACTACAACTTCACCTTTTGCAATTACTTTTCCATTAATTAATATATCTACAGGCTCTCCCGCCATTTTGTCAAGCTCTATGATAGACCCTACATTCAGTTCTAAAATATCTTTAATTAGCCTTTGGGTACGACCTAGCTCTACAGTGACTTGCAAAGGTACATCCATAATGAGATCTATACTGCTTCTATGACCTTCAGGCTCTGATTCATCTAATGGCTGAAAGGATATAGGTCTAACATCTACAGCCTTATTACTAGACTCTTGACCCTGTTCGCGTGTAACCTCATCTACCTTTCTTTGAGGATCCTCATATGTCTTTTCAGGTATTTGCCTCTCATGACTTACATGGGATGTTTCAGCTGGTTTTTCGCCTATTATTTCAGCATCGTCAGTCATAACTAGGCTTTTCACTAATCCTCTTGCAAAATCTAGTGGTAATAGCTGCATTATATAACTATCTATAAGCCCCTCTACAGTCATTTTAAACTTAACCTGTACCACTGTACTTTCATCATCTATGAAATCCCTATAGCTCTTATCATCGCTAAATCTTATTTCAAATACATCAGGCGGAGATATAGATATTGTCTTATCTAGCATAGTCGATAAGGATGTGGATGAAGAGCCAATCATTTGATTCATGACCTCGCTAATGGCACTCAAATGCATCTCATTTAGCTCTACATTAGTATTAGTTCCATCTCCCCCCATCAAAAGATCTGCTATAATTTTAACATCATTATCCTTTATTACAAGTAAATTTTTGCCCTCCAACCCTTCTGTATAATAAATTTCTACACCAACAAATGGTACTGGATATTCCTTAGCTAATTCTCTAAATGTTGTAAGTTGAACATTTGGAGCCGTTATCACAACCTTCTTACCCAGTAGAGTAGATAGGGTAGTGGCAGATGTACCCATACTTATATTCCCAATTTCTCCTATGACATCTATCTCCTCTAGCGTTAGATCAGGGTCATTGTCATTAGTTGAATCCCCCCGCAAAAGCATGTCGATTTCTTCTTGTGATAATATATCATTCATCTTCCAGACCCTCTCTTTCAATTCTAGTTATTTGTACTGCAAGTTTTTTATTTTTAATCCCAACTTTTCCTGTAAATCGCTTTATGTTTTCTACCATTACATCTAAATCATCCTGTGCTGCCTTCTCTAAACATATTACATCGCCCACTTGCAGATCTAATAGCTCACGGATCGTTATAGATGCATCACCTAATATCGCTCTAAGATTTAGAGGGGTAGATTGTATCCTTTTGGATATTATATCTACACTACTCTCGTCTGTCTCTTCTGCCATCTGTGATTTATACCAGTATTTAGTTGTTAACTGGTTGGAGATGGGTTCTATTACAATGTGAGGAATACAGACATTTATCATACCCTCCCTTTCACCAACCTGAACCCTCAATGTTATAATTGCAATAGGTTCATTGGGAGACATTATTTGAGCAAATTGAGCGTTTGTTTCTATCCTGTCGAGTTTGAATTCTGACTCTATAACATTAGACCAAGCATCAGACATAAGAATTAAAAATTGTCTGATTACGCGCTCAATTAGGGTCAGTTCTATCTCGGTAAAATCTCTTACTTCATCTAAATTAGCCCCTGAACCCCCTAGCATTTTGTCAATTATGGAATATGACATATCTGGTGATATGGCCATCATTATGGAACCCTTTAAGGGTCTAAAACTTATTATATTTAATATAACCGGTTCTGGCAATGAATTATTGAATTCGTGAAAGGTCAAAGGCTCTACTGAAACAACTTCGGCCTGGCAATAAGTTCTAAGTATTCCTGATAAATAGGATGACATAGTGCGGGCAAAGTTCTCATATATAACTTCTAAGGTGCGAAGTTGATCCTTGGCAAACTTATTAGGTCTTTTAAAATCATATTCTTTGGCTCTAGTATCATCATCTTGATCCTCAATATCTAAGACATCTATGTCACCTGTGCTTAGTGCATTTAAAAGTTCGTCTATTTCCTTCTGTGAAAGAATTTCAGCCATAGCCTGTTTCACCCCATTTCGCAGCTATGTTCAATGTTGAATGACAAATTCGTTAAAGTATATCTCTGTAATACTCTCTATTCCTAAATGTTCTCTTAGATCAGATTTCATTTCAATTTTTAAGCGATTTTGAATATCCTGTAGGCCGACCTCTTCAATAGTTAAATCTCTAAGTATAGCTATGATTCGATCACGTATTTTAGGAATCTCGGTCTCTAGTAATCCTATATCTCGTTTATTATCTACCTCTATATATATATCACATCTTAGTATGCTCTTTCCATCTTTTATATTAGTTAAAAACGGAGCGCCTGTATTAAACGTGATAGTTTCATCCCTTTTACTATGTTCCTTTTTATTAATAGGAAATTCATAGGTATTAATTAATAAAAATATACTTATACCGGTAGATATAGTCAATAAAATCGCCAGTAGAATAATCCAGCCTCTTTTCATCTGCTCCTACTCCTTTATTTCTTCATTGGTATCTATAACCTCAGGTTTTCCAACCCTTACTATAGTTATATCAACTCTTCTATTGCGAGACATCCCTTCTTCGGTATCATTTGTATCAATTGGATAATATTCCCCAAAACCCGCATAGGATAATTTGGTACCGGGAATCTTATGTTCATCCTGAAAATATCTTGCTACTCCTACTGCTCTCCCACCAGATAGTTCCCAATTGGTAGGATAGAGATAAGTGTTCATAGGTCTAGTGTCTGTATGACCTTCAACCCTAATGCCCTGGATTTCATTTTCAAATTCCATTAACACCTTTGCTATACCATCTAGGATATCAAATGCTTCTGGCTTTATATCCGCTTTTCCGGAATCAAACAAAATATATTCTTTAAACCTTAAAAGTATCTCTGTATGCGCCTTCGATAACTCTAATTCAGCTTGTATGCCATGATCTTCTAAGTATCCTGAGATATTTGAATATAGTTTTAAAAACTCATCGTCTTCTTCTGAAATATTCTCAGGCGCCTCGTCCTCACTTGCATCTAGATCTAAATCTAGATCTATAATAGAGCCTTCAGGTGATGTTGGCAGTGCTGTACCACTTTCCAATAAGCCCAAATTGCCTTGAAAAGAACTAAGTAGCTGCCTCCATTTTTCTGCATCTATAGTAGAAAATGAGAATAACAAGACAAAAAAGCATAAAAGTAATGTTACCATATCGCTGTATGTAGTAAGCCAGTCAGAAGGTCCACTTTCATTATTGCGTTTCCTTCTGCTCAATTTTCTTCCCCTCCCAATAAAGAATCGTCTTCAGCATCTATTTGACGGTATCTAGGCGATAAGAAAGCCTTTAGTTTTTCCTCTATAATACGCGGATTCTCTCCTGCCTGTATAGAGAGAATTCCCTCTAAAATTATTTCTTTATAAAGAATTTCCATATCACTTTTGTATCTCAGTTTTTCCGCTGCAGGCAAAAAAAGGAGATTTGCAAGCAAGGTGCCATAAAAGGTTGTCACCAATGCTACAGACATGCTAGGGCCAATACTCTGTGGTTCATCTAATTTTTTCAACATATTTATAAGACCGATGAGTGTCCCAATCATACCATAAGCAGGGGCATATCCGCCCATAGATTTAAATATACCTTGTCCTTTCAAATGTCTCTCTTCGATAAAATTGAGCTCTGTCTCCAATATATTCTTCACCAGCTCTGGATCGGTACCATCAACTATGAGAAGGATTCCCTTTTGCAAAAAACTATCATCTTCATCTCTTACGGATTCCTCCAAGGCCAATAGTCCCTCTCTCCTCGCAATATTGGCCAACTCCATAAGCTTATCAATAATCTTGTTGGGGTCGTCTTCGTATCTTATAAACAAATTCCTTATCGTCCTGAAAAGCCCTATCACAGCTTCCAATGGATAGGCTATGAGAGTACTTGCTATGGTTCCGCCTAAAACTATTGCGATGGATGCCAGATCATAAAAAGTAGACACATCACCGTCTAACAAAATTCCCGTTATAATAAAGGCAATACCCCCGATTATTCCAGCTATGGTCGCTATATCCATCTTGTCCACCTCACTAATCTAGTTCACAATGTCTTCTAAATTCGCATATATTTTTCTTTTAAAATCGATTATGCTGCAAATTATATCTTCAATTTCTTCTACGACTACTACTTTTTTCCCCGTAGTCATTGTCATCACAGTATCAGGAGTGCTTTCGATAAACTCTATTAAATCAGGATTGATATAATATTCCTTTCCGTTAAGACGCGTTACTTTAATCATATTTGATCTCTCCTGTATGTTTTATCTAGGTCATAGGCTATATAACCTATGACCTAGTGATATATTAACGCTTAAGATTCACCAACTCCTGTAAGAGTTCATCGGATGTGGTAATTATCCTAGAGTTGGCTTGAAAGCCCCTTTGTGCAATAATCATATCAGTAAATTCTTTGCCAAGATCTACATTTGACATCTCAAGGCTACCGGGGTTTAAAACACCCCTACCACCACTTCCTGCAGTACCTAGATCAGCTGTGCCGGAGTTTGTGGTCTGTTCAAACAGATTGTTTCCAAGCTTTACAAGCCCTGCTGGATTTGTGAAATTGGCCATTGAAATTACCCACTCAGTCTGCGCTTGCCCATTAGTATATAGCCCTGTTACAACCCCATTGGAATCTATATTAATAGAGTCGATCACCCCTGCAGTATATCCGCCTAGCTGTTCACCTCTGACATTTGTATTGCCTGAGGATTGAGTGAGTCTTGTAAAGTCTATTGCAATATTCATATCCTCTGCTGAATTGTCGGCAAAGCTGACAATTATATTATTAAAGGCTCCTATATCTAAACTACCATCTGTGTTGAATGTAATATCTATAGGATTAAATATCGGCTCCCCTTCTAAGATAGCATTAGTAATTGAAATTTGCTGATCATCAATAGATATACTATTTACGGCCCAAGCATTTGTACTAGTTTTTTGAAATTCTAAATCTACCTTATGTTCCCTTCCTAAGGAATCATATAGACTTATGGTATAATTCTCTATATGCCCATCTTCTGAGTCAGCATTTAAATTACCATTGAAATTAAGTGCATCTGTCTGTCTAGCTGACATATGAAGCCCCGCTAGATTTATAGCCCGTGGTGCTAGAGATGTCGGTTCACCTGCCCGCCATCCCATTACTGTAAGCCCGCCAGGCGCCGTTAAGTTTCCTAACCTATCTAAATCAAAATTACCAGCCCTAGTATAGTAGTTACTGACTCCGTCTGATACTATGAAAAAACCATCGCCTTCTATGGATAGGTCTGTAGCCTTATCTGTTCTTTGGGCGCCGCTACGAGTATGAAGTACATCTACTGTACCAACTGCAACCCCCAGCCCTACCTGATGGGGATTAGATCCTCCCCTGCCGCCAGTCGAGGGTCCTGTGGCTGATTTTAAAGTCTGACTATATATTTCCTGAAAGGTTACTCTACTGGATTTAAATCCAATAGTATTGACATTTGAAATATTATTACCTATTACATCCATCTGAAGCTGATGAGCTTTTAGCCCCGAGACTCCAGAAAACATAGATCGCATCATATTAGATAACCTCCTAATTTTGTGTATCGCAGTGTCAATTTCTCTATCAGTCGAAATTGAATAGCTTCCTCAAGAGGTCCAGCTATATAATCACCGCTCCATCTATATTTGTAAATACATTTTCTTTGCTACCATTTCCATCCATTGCTGTCACAATGGTTTTTGAAGGAATATTTACTATCAGCGCCATATTTCCAACTATAACTAGAGAATCTTTCACACCCTTTTTCTCAGCAAGCTCCAATGCTCTACATATTTTATCCATATCACCTTCACTGAGCTCAAGGTTTCTAGTATTGATTCTCTCCCTAGCATGTTTTGAAAACTTCACATGGCTATTTTCCCGTCTTACTTGCTCTAATACATCTTCAAATGCCTGGCCCGTGCCTTTCTTTATATGGGCATTCCTATTTATCTGGGTATTGGGCGCTTTTCCTGTATGTATAACTTTTCTAAACTGTATGTTCATCGTCTACCGTATCTCCCTCAATTCCTTTTTCCCAGTTATCAGAGAGTACCATCTTTACATCATCTAATGTTAGATCCATGCCGTTTATGGTCAAATATAATTTGCCGCCTGTAAACACGGCTGCGTCAACTTCACCAGACACAGGGATCAACTCTCCTATCACACTATCATAGGTTTCGGCATATACTGTCTTGCCAACTAGGCTAAGTCCTCTCATCATATTAAAATCATGGGACATATTTTGCATTTGCTCTAGCGAGCTAAATTGGGCTAATTGAGCAATAAATTCTCTATCCTCAACAGGGCTTAAAGGATCTTGGTATTGAAGCTGTGTAATTAATATCTTTAAAAATTCCTCTTTGCCCAGATCTCCACTGACGTTTCTTGTTTCACCATGAATATAGGTTTTACTATCATTTGTATAGATACTTCCCGTGCGCATTATGTTCCCTCCCTAGGCCAAATAATCTATGCTGCCAGCATCTTTTTTAGACAGTCTATAGTCATACCTTTGTCTTCCAATGATCTTATCTTCCACGCTAATAGCTAAGGGCTTTTGATTTACATATGTCCCGAAGGAAATTTGCTCCCTTGCATATGGTTCACGAAACTGTCTATCGCCTTGGCTGATGTCGACATTCAGATTACCTATTGTATAACCTTTTTCGTCTAAAGACTGCCTTAGGTCATCTATTTGAACGGATATAAGGTCCTTTACAGCCGGTGAATCAGTTATGATTTTTGCTGAAAGTACATTTTGTTTCACTGATAATTCTAAAATGATATTGCCTAAATACTCCGGCTTTAATTTGAGTATAATCTCATTTTTATTCTCTCTTAGGCCGGTGTCTATCTGTTCAGATAATCCATATATAATGTCTATAGATGAGCCATGATCAATAACCAGTTCCCTGTCTTCAATGTGAGAGGCTTTATCTATCAATGATTCATTAAAATATGCTCCAAATACATCGTGATCGTCAGTCTCAGTATCTAGGCTAGTGTCCTTTTTCCCAGGAAATTCATCGCTAGTTCCTACGGATTTAGACCCTATAGCGGATAATACATCTTTACCGGCTAATTCATTGGGTTTAGCATTATCATTTCTATCGCTCTTTAGGTATTGACTATCGACATGCTCTTGCTTTACTTCACTAGGAGGGTCTATAGCACCATGATGTGTCTTTATATAATGTATATATACATCGTTTTCTACATTAGATATACTATTGTCTTGTTCCAAAATATCAATAGAGGCTATAGTATCTTCTTGTATTGTTGGCTCCCTATATATATTCTTTGTGTGACTTCTACCTTTAATATCTAGTTCTTTATCTAAAACCAATGATTCATCTACGTCTTTAGGTATCCAGGCTATTTGTTGTTCCCCCATCCACATGCCGTTATCTAATACTTTATCGTTGGTATCAACATATGATTGATCGAAATAGACAGAATGCCCTGCATGGGCCACGTCTCCAGATTCAGCTATGGGCATATCAAGAGCCTGTTCATCATCTATATCTTCTGATAGTAAATATATATTGTTATCTATAGGGATGAAACAGTTTATTGATACTTCCCTCACGTCACAATCTAAATTTTCAGCCTTTAAATTATGCTTAGACTTCGATTGCTCGGACTCTTTGTTATTTATTCCATTTTTAAATCTCTCATACATCGTCTTAAAATCACTATTTCTAGTTCCTATATACCGCCCTGAGTCTTTCCCTGATGATTTTTCGCTAGAGCTATTAGATGGATCCTGTTCCCTTACATTAAATAGACTATCTATCATATCTATCATCGTCTCACCTCCTTTCAAGTAAATACATTCTGTAATATAATTCAATCTAGCATTATATTTGTTATCCTAGCACTCATACTAGGCTCTAGATTTTCTAGGATTTCAGCTGTCTGTTCCCTCTTTAAATTTTTCAATATCATTACAATACGATCCATATTTTCTATTTCCATTAAAATCTGTGCAGCCTTTTCGGCATCCATCTCTTGGTATAATCTGGCTACATCTTCTATATCTTCTATTTTAGCTACTAGTCGCTTTTGTAGTTCGTCTACCTCACGTTCTCTCTCTAATAGAACTTCTTCTTGTTTATCTAGTTCAATCCTTTTGGAATCCAGCTCATTTTTTATATTTTCTATAGCATTTTGTTCCAGTACAAGAGTCTCTCTATCAGATTTTATCTGGTCTAAGGCTTTTTGGATTTCTATTTCAGCATCATCCTTAGTTGCCTTCTCTTTAAAGAGTGAAATTCCCAAGATATTATTTGTATAATTTCTAACTCTACCTATGTCAAATATAAAGATAAATGCCAGACTTATTATTAGTGCTAGAACCAATATAATAGCTATTATTTTTGCGTTAGTCCCCGCCATATTACACACCTCTGACAACTTGGCTTGATATAATATCCTCTATTTCTTTAAATCGTTTCTGCTCTAGATCATATAAATATGCATCGAGCTGTTCCTTCCTAAGTTTTTTCAACACTTCAATTTCCTTTTTTAGTTTTATATACTTTTTTTTTAATTTATTAGCTTTTGCATTTACAGATTCTATGCTGTCTATGTATCGCTTTATATCCCCGCTTAGCTTCTGGTTATATGATACATAGCTTTTTAATGTATGGACATCTATTCCCCTATTTAAATCTGTCTGGATCTTCGCCTCTTTTTGCCTTTTTTCTGCCCTTACTTCCTCCAGTTCTTGGGTCAAATGTAGTAGTTGGTTATTTATATTATTTATCTCACGGTGAAGCCCTCTTCGTTCTACTTTTTTTACTTTGAGTAGGACATCTAGGGGAAATTTGAATCTTTTCAATTCTATCACTCCAATTTACTACTTAACGATGCTATTCACCCAGCTTATAGTCTCATCGAAAGTACTATTCTCATCAATGTCCTGCCTGAGAAATTTAATTATTTCAGCCCTCTTATCTATGGCTTCGTCTATCTCTGCAGCTGCGCCCTGTCTATAGGCGCCTATATTTATTAGGTCTTCACTCTCATTATAAACTGCCATCAATTCCTTTATCCTATTGCTATTGTGCAAATGCGATCTATCAACTATATCTGGCATCACTCTACTGACACTGGAGAGCACATCTATGGCGGGATAATGGTTTGCGTTGGCAAGATCTCTAGAAAGGACTATATGTCCATCTAAAATCCCCCTTACAGCATCCGATATAGGCTCATTAAAGTCATCACCATCTACTAAGACAGTAAATAGGCCTGTAATAGAGCCATCCTTAGAGTTACCTGATCGTTCTAAGAGCTTTGGCAGCATTGCAAATACCGATGGAGTATATCCCCTAGCTACAGGCGGTTCCCCTATTGCCATGCCTACCTCTCTTTGGGCCATGGCAAGTCTTGTCAAAGAATCCATCATAAAAAGGGTATTCTTTCCCATATCTCTGAAGTATTCAGCTATCGCTGTGGCAACCATTGCTCCTTTGACTCTAAGCAGCGCAGGCTTATCAGATGTTGCCACCACCAATACAGATCTTTTAAGCCCGTCCTCTCCCAAATCACGCTCTAAGAATTCCCTAACTTCTCTTCCTCTTTCCCCTATCAACGCAATTACATTGACATCGGCATCCGAATTTCTTGCTATCATTCCAAGAAGTGTGCTTTTGCCAACGCCACTTCCTGCAAATATTCCCATTCTCTGGCCTTGTCCACAAGTTAACATACCGTCTATTGCCCTTATGCCAAAACTTAAAGGTTTATCTATTCTCTGTCTCTCAAGAGGATTTGGAGGTTCATTTGCTATTTCTACAAAATTTTCTGGAGTAATAGCCCCCTTATGATCCATAGGTAATCCGGCGCCATCGAGTACTCTACCCAATAGATCTAATCCTACTGGTATGGTAAATGGCTTTTTAGTAGCTATAACTTTGCTACCAGGCCCTATGCCTTGCATGTCTCCATAGGGCATAAGTAAGACATTTTTCTCTTTAAAGCCTACTACCTCTGCCTTGATATAGCTATCCCCCTTTAGGGTATAGAGCTGGCAGATTTCACCTAATTCCACCAATGGCCCCTTTGATTCAATAGTCAGTCCTATAACCCTTGTTACATTACCAGTATATTGAACAGGGTCTATATTTTTGAGTATATAGTTATAACGATTTAGATCTATTGTACTTATCAAATATTTCCCCTCTCAATTAATCTTCATCATGATCCATAGCAGCCCTAAAGGCCATCTCTATTTGATTTAACTGTGTATCTATACTGCAATCAATTGCTCCGATTCCACTATCTATTATACAGCTTCCCTCAACTAAGTATTTGTCAGCTATTATTTCAATATCATTTAGTCCTTTTACAGAAGATATTATATACTCTCTTTTATCTGCTACTTTTTCAAAATCCTCTTGGCTTACATACAATTTAGTAGATTCTTGCCCCTGGATATTTTTTAGATGGTTTATTAAAAATTCAATATATTTGTCACTATGGCTAAGTTCAAAGCTGATCACTTTTTGTGCCGTGTTTAGAGCCAACTGTAATAAATCTTCCCTTATCTGTGTTAGCATAGTATCTCTCTTTTCAAAAATCCCTTTTCTAAGAGCATCAATCCTTGCAAGCTCTTTGGCAACCTGCCTGTCCATTTCTTTAACTGCCTTTTTATATCCCTCTTTATATCCCTCTTCATATCCCTTAGCTTCCCCAGTAGAATACCCTATATCATAGGCTTTGTTTTTTATCGACTCTGCCTCTTTTTGTGCATTTTCAAGAATCTTTGCCGCCTTTGATTGTTTTTTTAATAGTAATTCTTTCGCCTGTTCTCTATTAACTGCTTGAACAGCCTCGGTAATGAGTCTGTTATCATCTTTAGACGTATTTTGTGAATACTTATTAAATAAATCCTGTTTATTCACTATATAACTATCATTATGGAGTATTGTTATATCATTGTATTTAAATATCCTAGACAATAATTTCGTCACCTCCGCCACGTGCTATAATAATTTCACCAGCGTCCTCTAATCTTCTTATTATATTGACAACCCTCTGTTGCGATTCTTCCACATCTCTTAACCTTACCGGCCCCATAAACTCCATATCTTCCTTGATCATATCTTGTAGTCGCTTAGACATATTCGCAAAGATAAGATTTGCAACTTCTTCACTGGCTCCCTTTAGAGCTAGGGCTAGATCGGCATTGTCAATTTCACGGAGGAATCTTTGTATTGCCCTATTATCCAATAACACGATATCTTCAAACACAAACATGCGCTTTCGGATTTCTTCAGCTAACTCACCATTTTTTACTTCAAGTGTATCTATTATATGTTTTTCAGTTCCCCTATCTACAGAGAGCAATATCTCTACAATGGCATCTATACCTCCTGCGTCTGTAAAATCAGATGTAACCATGGCGGACAGTTTTTTTTCTAATATGCGCTCTACATCCCTTATAATATCTGGAGATGTGCTATCCATAGTGGCAATTCTAGATGCTACATCCACCTGTTTTTCTTGGGGCAGCTCAGATAAAATTAAAGAAGCCTGATGCGGGTTTAAATAGGCTAGTATTAAGGCTATAGTCTGGGGATGCTCATCTTGTATAAAATTTAGAACCTGAGACGGATCTGCCTTTCTTACAAATTCAAATGGCCTAACCTGCAAGGAAGAAGTTAAGCGGTTGATCAAATCTAAGGCTTTCTGATTTCCAAGTGCCCTCTCTAACACTTCTTTTGCATAGCCTATTCCCCCCTCATCTATGTAGTTTTGAGCTAGACAAATTTCATAAAATTCTTCTATGACCTCTTTTCTTACATCGTGGTCAATTTTTTGTATATTGGCTATCTCTAGCGTAAGCTGCTCTATCTCTTCCTCTTTCAAATGTTTGTATATCTTGGAAGCTCTATCAGAGCCAAGGGCAACTAATAATATGGCTGCCTTTTCTTTCCCATTTAGCCCTAGCTTATGTCTTGCCATAATCTAAGCACTCCTAATCTTCATTTATCCAATTTCTCAACAACTGTGCAACTATTTCAGGATCTTGATCAACTAATCCTACTATTCTATCTTTAGCCTCATCCTGTTCTTCCATATCCAGCGGCAGCAATTCTGCACTCTTTTCATCCAATTCTGTCGGTAATGAATCTTTATAGGCCAGCTCCTCCTCTAGCCTAGACAATCTTTTCTTGTTTATATAGACAATCCAAATTATTATTATGATAGCAAGTAAAGCTATGATTGCAACTGTTAGGTATGATACTTTATCATCCCTATCTCTTTCATCAAATCTCTTTAATAGATCATCTTGAAAAGTTGTATCAAATTTCATGCTATGAACCGCCACTTTACTAGGATCTGTCCCAACTGCCATAGTTACCAGTTCTCTCACCTGTTCAGTCGTTTGCGTATCTAAATCTTCACTATCAATAACTACAGATATGGACAGATCTTCAACCTTACCTTGCTGACTTTCTATAAGCTCTTTCATTTCATTGACTTCATAGTTTATGGTATTTTGTCTTTTCTCATAGGTTCCACTATCACCATCTACTAATTCTGGATATTGGGTAGTGTTTTCATACTCACCTGCCACGCCTGCTCCTTGAATGTTTTGCACTTTTTCTCGTAACTCTTCCCTACTTACGGCTATCCCCTCATCATCTACTACGGGTTCAAATTGTACAGACTCTGTTGTCTTTTTATCAAAATTTAAGCGTACGCTAACTGATGTAGCAATCCTCTTATAGCCGAATACAGGTTCTAATAGGTTATCCACTTGTTTTTTGAGCCTCTCCTCCAGGTTTTGCTGGAGTACAAAATGGCTACTTATATTTTGCATATCCTCTTGCGTATCAACATTTAGAATATTCATATTAGTGTCTATAATGGATATATTGTCCCCTATAAGTCCTGGGACACTTTTGGCTATTAATGACTCAATATTCTTTGCCTGCTCTGGAGATATCTCATAGCCTAATTCTGTCCTTATGATCACTGCCACAGTTGTAGGCAATCTATCAGTCTTTAATACAAAATTATCAGACTTAGGCATTGCTATTGTAACAATAGCATCCTCAACTCCATCTAATATCTTAATAGATTGGGCAAGCCTTTCCTGTAACTGATATATCTCTAAGGTACGCTTTTCATCATCCGTTTTGCCCAGCCCACTGCTATCGAGTACAAGATCATAGTTAAAACCTGATTGTGGATACCCTTCTCTTGTAAGTTCCATTCGGATTTGTGCCTCTTTATCCTTGGGAACTAAAATTGTAGAGGTACCCTCTAGCTTGGGTTCAATTTTGAGACTTTCAAGTTTTCCATATATTTCAGCCGCCTCTTTGCTATCTAATTGACTATATAAGACGACATACTCAGGCCTAGTAAATAATATTAGCATCATAATTAATGC
>JAAZLT010000087.1 GCA_012799205.1 Clostridiales bacterium | reverse complement strand
TTTGCATTACGTATTCCCAAGACAATATTCTATTTATATGTAAAAACTCATAAATATAGATAAGATATCTGGCATGAATTAGATATAAAATGAGCCTGTAATAAATTTTGTGTAAAGTGAATAAAAAGTACTCTTTCTTGGCAATAATCAGATAAATAGAAATACAATAAATTACCAGGAAGGAGATTTTTTATGTCGAATATTTCTAAAGAGATTTTAAGAGATTATGTAAGAGAACAAAACTTTACAAGCTCAACAGATGTCCTAAATGCAATGAAGGAAATGTTTAGAGATGTCCTTCAAGAGACACTAGAAGCAGAAATGGATTCGCAGCTTGGGTATGACAAATATGATATATCTGAGAAACAAACTCCTAATAGCAGGAATGGCTACTCTAAAAAGACCGTAAAATCTGAACTTGGAGAAGTCGAATTGAATATTCCACGCGATAGAAACGGTGAATTCGAACCACAAATTATACCTAAATATCAGCGAAATATAACAGGCATAGAAGATAAGATAATGGCTCTTTATGCTGCTGGAATGACTACGAGAGATATATCCGACCAGATTAAGAATTTATATGATGTTGAGGTATCAGCCGATATGGTATCCAATATTACAAATAGAATTCTCCCTATAGTAACAGAGTGGCAAAACAGACCACTTGAAAGTATCTATTCATTTGTGTTTATGGATGCCATACACTATAAGGTTCGGGAAGATAAGCATGTTGTGGTAAAAGCAGCCTATGTTGTGTTAGGCGTAAACATGCATGGGGAGAAGGAAGGACTCGGTATATGGATAGGGGCGAATGAGAGTAGTAAGTTTTGGCTTTCTGTACTTAATGATCTCAAAAATAGAGGTGTCGATGATGTCCTCATCTTCTGTGTAGATGGCTTGAACGGCTTTAAAGAGGCCATAGGAGCTGTCTATCCCTTTGCGAGGATACAACGCTGTATAATCCATCAGCTCAGAGCGAGTATGAGATATGTCTCCTATAAGGATAGAAGGGCTTTCGCTGCAGACCTAAAGACCATCTATACTGCAGTAAATGAGGATGCTGCACTGGAAAATTTACTTAGCGTAAAAGAAACATGGGAGAGCAAGTATCCAAATGCCATCAAAAGTTGGGAGGATAACTGGGATGACCTAATAACTTCCCTCGCCTTCCCAGGTTATATGCGTAAAATTATGTATACCACTAATGCTATAGAGAGCCTAAATAGCCAGTTTAGGAAAGTGACCAAGGCAAAGCTGATATTCCCAAACGATGAGAGTTTAATGAAGATGTTGTACCTCGCAACTCAGAATGTTAGCAAGAAGTGGACTAGAATATATCCAAACTGGGATTTAGTAATAAATCAGCTTAACATAATGTTTGAGGATGTTTTAAACAAAGGGGCATAGCCCTGGGGACTCTGTCCCCAGACCCCTGAGGTTTATCGCTTTGGTTCTCCCAGGAACGGGAAACGGGTAGCCATCATACCACCCGTTCCTGTGCAGAAATCTAATAACCGCTCAGGTTGCTCCTCAGCATTGCCCTACCCTGTTATTAGATAAGAACCACGTATATTATTGTCATAAGTTGGTGATAATATACATACAGCGATAACCCGCAAAGAGAAAGCTGTACATAAAGCGATAAAATACGACACAGTGCTTAATGAGCTAAATCTTTGCCAAAAGAAAGAGAATACACAAAATTATTTACACAGCCAAATTTGGTTACCTCCAGAACACCTAGAGACTTGCCAGTATTTCTAAAGAAAATAATTGAAAAACTAAATAATAATTGACAAAACATAGAAGGATTGGGAGGTAGATATATAACTCCAGATGAAATC
>JAAZLT010000086.1 GCA_012799205.1 Clostridiales bacterium | reverse complement strand
TTCCATCATCATTATAGGGAGCCAAAAAATCTGCTCTCGCTTTAGCAGCCAAAAGACTTTGCCGTTGTGTAAATACGGCAGTAGCCGTTATGTTTATTCCTAATTACTTTATCATACTAATAGCCTTTATACCCTGCGGTGTCACTGGTATTTTGACATATGTTTAAATATTAACAATGTTCATAGATGATCGCATGAAAACATTCTTAACTCTACATCAAAACCCATCGCCATCTTGCAGTTGTGCTGGCACTATATCACTACCATTATCAATTACTTCTAGATTTAATATAATATGATCCCCTAGGCTTAAGATACCCGCCCTTTTATTATCCCTAATGTCCAATAGGTAATAACTTGCATCCCCTTTTAATTTAATAAAGTAATTGGAATTCCCCTCTACAGTTGCCATCTTTATATCCTCTATTATACCCGATATACTCTTAGACCCCAAGCCGCTTACGTTGATTCCACTATCTTTTAAAAGCTTACTATATTGGGATAGGGTTTCAGATATATTGCTGCCTGTAGCTACAATTTGATATTTTGCCACATTCACCATTGCATACATTTTCACCAGCCCGCCACTATCCTTTAATGATACTAAATAGGTAGGTTGACCCCCTATTTTTAAAAGTAGCGGGAAGGTAGATCTATACCCTAGATGCTGTACTGCACCCTCTGCACTATTCATTGCGGAGAACTCTTCCGCTCCTGATACACCGTAGTAATGGGTCTCTTTGGTTCTTTTATTGACCAGTATAAAACCTATATTGCTCTCATCTTTTCCTACACTGGTTATTCCAGTATAAATCCAGTTATCATTGCCTTGTGGAATATAATTATAGCCCTCCGTAGTCCTTCTAACGCCTTTTTGTCCGATTATAGAGTTTAAAAAACCATTTTGATACATTCCATATTTATCGAATTGATCTAATAGTAAGCTAGATCCATAGACATTATCTACCCATTCTGGAATATCTTCTAAACTATATAGAGCATGTTCACCCGTAACGGCATCTATTAACACAGCCCCCGATACCTCTGTGCCTCCGAATAGGCCTATAGTTTTATCTAGGGTCGCTGTCACCCAGTAGGGATGCTCTTTTTCATCTAGCTCTAATGTTGTCTCCCAGAATATTTTAGTTGGATAATTCATCCTTAGATATCTGGTTAAATCCCTACCGAAAAAATCACTTTTTGTGTATTTTATGCCTCCATCCACCCTAACCAGTTCTGCCTCTTGCGTATTCATATCCACTTTAATAAATCCTGGTGTGCCACTATGACGATTACTGAGCCATTTAATAAATCCGGCGTGATTTAGACAGGCCACTCTAATTGGCTCACCCCTTACAGTTATCTGCTCCGTATCATCAATTTCATACTGAGAGATCACATCCTCTAGCTCACCTAATTTTCTATTGGCTATTTTCATGGCACTGTCTTTATCCATAAGTGGAACATTTTCTATAGTTGCGTTGTAATCTTCAAAATCATGTTCTGTTATATGGCTATGCATTAGCTTTGCATAGCTTTTTGCTCTAAATATAACTGCACTACTTGCTTGACCGATAAGTAATACTGAGACTAATAATATCAATATTGTACTAGAACCAGCAGTGACTTTTTTAAAATCATATCCAACTATACTATAGAGTACAACCAAGATAAAACTAGAGAGGCCTACAATTCCCATTATAAATAACCAGAATCCTTCTGATTTGATATTCAATGCCGGGAGCAATAGGTAAAATGCTATAATGCCTATAATTAAAGTTAATATAGTTGTTATTATAATTGCTTTTTTCCTGCTCATATTATATTCTCCCTACTACCATTATCTATATTTACATATGGTTCCAAGAGTTTAAATATTTATAACCCAAGTTTTTTTAAGTATTCTCGACTCATTGAAGCGCATTCCATAGATGTCTTATCCAAAGAGGGCTGATCTTGTTCCACTATTAGCCATTGGGCTCCTGCCTCTTTAGAGGCCTTTAGAATAGATGTAAAATCTTGCATTCCATGCCCCACAGGTCTAAATTCAAATTCTCCCTTCCCTTTTTCTGACTTTTCATTGCCCTCTGTGCCAATAAGTTCATATAGCTGTTCTGGCTTTTCATTATCACTCATATAAAAGTCCTTTAAATGAACCACGGGAGATCTGCCTGTATATTTTCTTATATATTCAGCAGGATCTTCGCCAGCTATATTTATCCAACAGGTGTCAATTTCAGTTTTAAGAAGCTCTTCTGGTATGGACCTATAGAGAATGTCTAGTCCATACTCCCCGTCTATTTTAACAAATTCAAAATCATGGTTATGATATAACATCTGCAAATTGTACTTTTGAGCTATTTTTGCCATTTCTTTTATATCCTTTATGGTCTGGGCAAATCCTTCTGTCCCCGGTCGGCGCTCTTGCAACAAATGTGGTACTGCTATGTATTCACATCCAATGTCAGCATATGCGCTAATGACCTTATCGGGGGCTTTTAGCATATCTTCTAAAGGTACATGGGCAGATACGGGTATTAAGCCTATTTCATCCAACATGACTTTTATCTTTGCTGGTTCATGTCCATATAGGCCTGCAAACTCCACCCCATCATATCCTATTTCCTTCACTTTCTTAAGTGTATCTCTTAAATCCTTTTCTACAAAATCTCTTACTGAATAAAGTTGCAATGCTATTGATAATTTCATTATATATTCCTCCTTGAGCTATCATTAATTGATATAGATATTTATTTTCATACCTATTATAATATACTACCACTTGTTTGGCTTGTATATCTCATAAAGCTAATTAAAGTCCAATGTAACTGTTCCATCATCATTATAAAGTACTGCCTCTTTATCTAAGATTGCTCTATCTAAGTCTTCTAAAAAATCTTCTATTGTTTCATAGCGCATCTGTCTCTTCTCTACAATCTCTCTTCCTCTAGCTGCATCATTTTCAAGAAGTAGCTTTAATATCATAAGCTGCAACCTAGCAGAATCTAAACAGGCGCTCTCAGGATGTTCTATATAATAGTCGTTTCCATGACCTGTCCCACTGGCACCACATGAATAGGGATGTATTGCTGGGATAACTGCGGATATATCCCCCATATCTGTACTACCCGTTCCCCATCCATCGGTTATTTCTACTAAATCAGAGGGTAGTAACATATGCATGGCCTCGGCTGCCACTTTCTTTAGGTTTTCATCGTTTATAAGCGGTGTATATCCCGGTCTATCAGATATTTTTACATTTGCCCCAAGAGAAGCCGCAGCTGCCGCTAATGCCCTGTTTATCTTTTCATTTTCACCCTTTATAGCCTCTATACTCTTACCCCTAACATAGCTTTGCAGTGTCACAGAGCTGGGTATAGCATTTACGGCCGTTCCCCCTGATGTAATTATAGGATGCACTCTCACATGATCCTGATCTTTAAAAGTCTCTCTAAGTGCATTTATCGCTGTCATAGCCACGTTGGTAGCATATAATGCGTTAATCCCTCTATGGGGCGAACCCCCAGCATGAGAAGCCTTCCCCCTAAATTCAATATTTTTGACAATACATCCATTACCGCCTTCTTTGATGACAAAACCTCTTTCGCCTACTGTTGTGTGAACCATTATAGCCAAATCTACATCGTCAAAATACCCTCTGGATAAAAACTCTGTCTTACCCCCGTAATAACGGATAATGCCTTTTTTTCTAAGGGTTTCCCTATATTCAGTCTCTATGAGCTCCTCCGCCGGAACAGCACATAATTTAATAGATCCCGAAAGGCCATCTAGTGCACCATCTTCTTTTAATGCTGCGGCAATGCCAAGTAGAGCTGCACATTGTGCATTATGTCCACACGCATGCACAGCACCGGTCTTTGGGTCTGCCTCGGGATGATCATGGCATAAAAGCGAATCTAACTCTCCCAAAATGAGCACACAAGGCCCCTCGCGCCCTGTTTCTATCTTGGTATAAAAACCTGGTATATCTTCTGCCCGCACCAAAGTATATCCTAACTTTTCAAACTCTTTCTCAAGATATGAAGATGTCTCCCACTCTTTATATCCCGTCTCCGGATTTTTCCATATGCGTCTTTCTGCATCTAATATCAAATCCCTATGTTTTTCTATGCACTTTACAATCTCTATATCTTCAATGTTCATAAGCCTTTATGATCCCCTTTCTATATATGATATATTTATCTATACAATGTGTTCATTATATCATATCCAACTATATAAAAGAACTCGGATGCCGGATACTTACTGTCAATATCCACAAAAAGGACCACCTAAAAATCTGTTATTCTTGCCATTATCCTCAGGTGGTATTTAAAGTATAATGTTAATATAGGTGATTTATTGACATAATTAATTTTTTTATAAAGGAGATTTCTACAGTGTGTGCAGTAGCTAAAGATAAAATACAATATAGATCCTTAGAGGACGTTGTGGAGATTCTCTCTAGGCAGGACAGGCAAAAAAGGCCCAAGGCCTTTACTTGGGAAAGGGTGGGTAGAAAAATTCATCAAGAACTTTTATATAAGGTTGCAGATGAACTCAATCTTTCAAGCCCTCGCTTTGTTGCGTCCAAAGATCTAGAAGAGCATAGATTTGAATTTATAAACTATTCTCCATTAAACGGCCTTTATTCATATTATAAAAATAATGTCCCCAGAAAACCTGGGGAGCATATTATAAAAAATGTATGTGATAATCTAGGCATCCCAGATGTCAGCCCAGATGAATGGATATACCATATAGGTCATAAAAATATATTCTCATGGAAGAATATCTCAGACCCTGCTAAAAGAAAAATCTTTCTTATGGCAGCAAAGGAGCTTGGATATTCACATCCCATATTTTTTAGAAATGAGGACTTTTCTAGGAAATTTGATTTCCTAAATGGAAGAACTCTTACGGGATTTTATACCTATTTTAGGAGGCAGGCGTCGGGAATCCGAGGCAGTGTCATAAAATATATGTGCGATTCACTTAATATAGAGATAGATTATAATTGTTGGATTGAATATATTACCAGTGATTCTACTACAGTTTTCTGGGACATAATACCATCTGATATAATGCATAGACTATTATTAGAGGCAGGATCAGAACTTGGATATACTAATCCTCGCATGATGTCTACAGATGATCTAAAGATTAAACTAAAATGTCTAAAGGGCATAAGTCTCTATAGCTTCGTGTCCAGGTTTTTCGGAGCGGAGAAAGATGGCGTATCTAGCATAGACTACATATGCAATATGTACGACATCCCCCCTCTCTCCTTCAATGAATGGGTAGCGCTGCTATCTCGTAGCAAAAATTACAACTGGGATCTTGCATCTAAAGAGCATATAAGAGGACTTTTGTTTTTAAAGGTGAGAGAACATGGCAAAGACAACCCTCGTATGCTCAAATATGAGGAGTTGAATGAGCCCACTAGGGCCTTAGGCGGCAAAACTCTTACCTCTTTGTATACGCATTTTAGTAGCCTACAAGGTATCGAAACTCTAGGCAAAGAGACAACACAGGATGTAATAGAGTATATGTGCGAAACTTTGGGTGTACCCCGCCTAAATACAGATCAGTGGATCTTTATCATAAGCAGGGAGAATTCTAAAGTCAAGTGGGACTCCATACCAAAGTATATAAAAAGAGATATATTATATAGGGCCGCCTATGAATTGGGCTTTCAAAACCCTAGATTTATGAACTATAATGACCTTGCCAATACTAGATTTGAACTATTAGGTGGCAAAACTCTATCAGGATTATATTATTATTTTAGTAGTAGTATGGAGAGTAGAGATGAGCCGGTATTAAAACATATATTCGATGAACTAGGCGTAGAAGAGCTAAGCATAAATGAGTGGATTACAGCTATCTCAAACTCTACTATGGTTAGATGGGAAAGAGTACCTAGATATGTACAAAGAGAGATTGTAATAAGGGCAGCTGCAGAGATGGGTCTTGTCCATCCAAGACTTATGGGCACAAGAGAGTTTGATTCTGTAGAGCTGGCATTTTTAAACAATAAAACCCTATGTGGATTATACTATCACTATGCAGCAAAGGTGCCAAAAAAGGATGTCCAGATAAATGAGTATTTATTTAATGTATTAAATATCCCAAAACTAGACATTAACCCGCGCACAGGTAGGCTTAGCACAATAGATAATAAAAGACATAAAAAATACTTTGACAGTAGAGCAAATATGAAATCTTTTATAAATAGCTATCTTAAATTATTCCCCTTAGAAAGTTTATGTCGTAAATATAGCGCCATAAACAATGCCAAAAAGGCAGATATCTATAAGAGGGGGCTTGTAACTGTGCTTGCTCCACTAACTAAGAAGAAATATTTAGATTTTTTATATGACCATTTAAAAAGTGTCCCAAGGGATGTACTGGGCTTGAGAAAACCTAGAAATGGGGATTATAGGTTAAGAAGGTCTGATCTTTATAGGCTTGTAGGTATAAAAGAACCAGACTTTGAACTAGAAAATAAGATACAATTTGCAGAACCTGATAAGGCGAATTTAAACGATGCTAAAGAGATAGTAGATTGGCTCAATATGTATACAAAGATATTAGAGATACAGATTAAGACCTTTCATCATATAGATGCTATGTTTTTGGTAACCCTAGAAGATTCGGTTATATATCAGATCCCTGTAGCACTTTTCCCGGGGGATATTATACACGCCCATGGCAAATATGAGTTTGAGGTATTAGAATGTCGTGAAAAGAAAATGAATGATGGATATATAGTAGAGCTCAAATCCTTTAGTAATTTGACAGAGGAGGGCCTTGCAAATATAGATGCCTTTGCTAGAGATTCTAATGATAGCATTCTACTAGACTATATCAATGCTTTAATATATGAAATAGAAAATGATGTACTAGATGGGCTCCTAGCAATAGTGCTTGGGCTAAAAAACTCTAAAGCTGTAGAAAAATTTGATACTATTTCTGATGATAAATTTTATAACAAAGATATAGTCACAAACAGCGCGCAAAGGCAAGGTGTAGAGCTTGCTCTGTCTCTTAACTCGGATAACCCCCTTGTCATAGTCCAAGGGCCTCCAGGCACTGGAAAGACTACTTTAATTGAGGAAATTGCTCTCCAATACTATAATAGGGGCAAAGATGTGCTTATAATGGCAAAGACCAATATTGCCGTAGATAATGTACTAGAGAAGTTGGCTAAGGGCAAGGTAAGAGTTCTAAGAACTGGGAATAATATAGAATTTAAATCAACCCTTTCCTATGCTCCCACTATATCTACATCTAACCCAGAATATTTGGCGCTTCTAGAGGGTAAAAATAAAATTGTGCTAGGAACGCCCATGGGCTTTTTATTAGATAGGAATTTTGATATGGATAGATTTGATATTCTAATAATAGATGAGGCATCCCAGATGAATATACCCGAGACATTGTTCGCTCTACAATTTGCGAATCGATGTGTGATGATAGGCGATCATCTGCAGATACCTCCGTTTCCTATACAAAATGAGATACTAATGGAATATGATCCATATATGGATATACAAACTAGAGAGGATCTACAAAGAAGTCTCTTTGAACTATTGATAACGGATAAATACAGGTTTAATAGCGTGTTTTTAGATATAAACTATAGAACGCAAAACCCTCAAATGGTCTCCTTAATATCGGACCTTGTATATGATGGAGGGCTCACTCCTAATCTAGAGTCTAAATATTATAAGATACCAAAAAGCGAAAGGGAGAAATTCTTTCCAAGTGATGCCATTGAAATAATAGATACATCAGAGATCACAGATCCTGAAACAAGGGCAGAAACAGAGGTAAACTCTACCTATTTTAATCTCACTGAAGCTATGTTGTCTATAAAGAAGGTGATGGATCTTTTGGTTGATGGCAAGGATTTAAATGATATCTGTATTATTACTCCCTATAAAGCCCATGCAGAGAAGATAAAAGAACTCTTTATGGAGAGCTCTGAATATTTTGCAGAGCATAATCAGGCATTGGGCCAATTTATAAACAAGAATATATATACCATAGATTCATTCCAGGGTAGAGAACAGGATATTGTAATTATAAACTGGGTCAGAAGTAACTACGAGATAGACGATGGCCCGACTAAGACTGGATTTTTGAGAGATTTTAGAAGGGTGAATGTGGCGCTTTCTAGGGCTAAAACAAAGCTGGTGCTAATAGGAGATTTTGAAACGCTCACTAAATCTGATAATATGAAGGTGCAATATATATTCTCAAAACTAAAGGAACTTAAAGATGAAGAAAAGATCGTTTTATAAGGTAGTGTAAAATAATCTGTGCTTTTGTAAAATATAATTCTCTTTTCTGGCAAGAAACAAAATAAGATTTAAAAGGATGGCCTAGTGTCTTACCACATTTGGCCATCCTTTTATTTCATAGCGCCTTAACTGCCTCTAGCCAGCTTTTAGCGATGAGTCCATGCCCCGCCGGGGTTGGATGCACGCCATCTGGTGCCCAAACCTCTGCCCTTCTATATGTGGCGGCTTGAGCGAATATGCCATCCAGTGGTATCAGTAGTGCATCGAATTCATCTGCTAGTTGTCTTACCACATGTATCTTAGGATCTAGGTCTTCCCTCCACATCTTCCGATCCGGTGGGGTAGGCAGCACGAAGGGTTCACATAATATTATCCTGGCCCCTAATTCATCCCTAGTTCTTTCTAATATATTTCTATAGTTGTCCTCAAACTCTTCTATGGGGGTAGGGTCATTTCGATCATATCTGCGCCAGCAATCATTTATGCCGATCAATATGGACACAACGGTGGGCTTCAGGGCTATACAATCATCTGCCCATCTAGCCCTTAGATCCCTTGTCCTATTGCCGCTTATGCTCCTATTTCTAAATCTAACATCCATATCCTTATACATAGCTGCAAACATACTCCCGATTAAAAGTGGATACCCTCTCCCTAGATCATTTCCATCTTCATATATACGACCTGCATCTGTAATACTATCTCCTTGAAAGAGCACTATATCATTATTATTTAACAGCATATATCTCTCCCCCTAAGCTAGGCTCTCTAGCTCTTCTCTTAATATTTCGCCATCCATATCTTCTCCAGCCTCATATAGAGCTATCTCCTCAGCTACATAGTTACCTATTCTATATAGCCCATTGTTTACAGCACCAGCTATATGTGGCGTCAAAATCACATTGGGTAGTGTTCTAAATGGATGATCCTTCGATGGCGGTTCAGGATCTGTCACATCTATACATGTAAAAAGTCTTCCCTTTTTAAGTTCAATAATTAGTGCATCCTCATCTATTATGCTTCCTCTAGCTGTATTTATGATTATTGCATCATCTTTCATCATAGCCAGGGTATTTGCATTTACCATATGATCTGTCTCAGGTATGGAAGGGGCATGAATAGATAATACATCAGATTCTTTGAAAATTTTCTCAAGTTCTACCTTCTTTACTCCCATTTTATTAGCAGTATTATCGTCAATTGTTGGATCATAGAGGAGTATATTTACATCGAAATTTTTAATAAGTTCTATATAATGTCTACCGGCTCTTCCTGCTCCTATTACACCAATATTTACATCATATACCTCTCTTACATCTTCTTTCCCTAGAGCCCACTCGCCTTCTCTAGTGTTTTTAGAAAGCCTCCACATATTCTTTAAAGATGCTATGGTAAATCCAAGCGCAGTCTCTGCAACCCCTATGCCTATAGCTTTAGCACTTCCTGTAACTCTTATGCCTCTATCCCATAGGCTATCGCTCACTATGCCCTTTACGGTGCCAGCTGCATGTGCTACCAACTCTACATTAGGGGCAGAGTCCAGTATGTATTTATCAAGCGTTGGGCATCCCCAAGAGGTTATAATAATATGGGCATCTTTTATAAGCCTTTTCACCCTATCGCTGTCAGGATCTTGGTCACAGTCATTTATGTATACATTACCAAAATCCTCTAATCTTTTCAAGGTTTTTGCATCGAATATGGTCTTTCTAAGGCTATCTTTCATAAGAAGTACTATGTTTTTCATATGAATACCCCCATTTTATTATAAGATTAACACACTAAACCCTTAAAAACACCTGCACTTTCACTATAAAATTTCTCATCTAAGTTAAATACCCCTTCATGTATATTAGACCAATAGGCATTGTCACAGGGGTGATAGCTTTTCATTTTATCCCAGTTAATATAATTTTGATGTCCGTTTGTCTCTATTACGCCTATGCTCAGCCCTGGTAATGGACTAAGTCTAGCTGCTATATTTTTGTTCCAATCCACCATTAAAGGATTTACAGTCAAATCTGCACAAAAACATGGAATATTATACCTACTAGCAATCTCTAACATTTTAAGGCTCATGCTAAGGGTCTTTGCTATTGGCTTTAAGGCAATAGAGCCATACCCAAGTTCTATCCTCTCCTTCACATCTGTATCTGAATGGGCACTTTCGTCAGCAGCTACATTTACTGGTATAGAGGACACATCGCACCCCAAGACCAATTCCTCTGTTTTCCCTACTACTTTCTATTAACGCTACAGTCTGCCAAAGTTCCTCTATGGATTCCCCTTTAAATCCAAAGGGGGCCATCAATGGTTCGCGCACAAAATTACTATTTGTAGCCGCTATCTTTATCATCTTTGCACTCCTATCCTCTATACGTTTTCTAGCATATCCTTTACTGTATATATAAAGTGTGGGAATACTATACCAGGTTCCTCAAGGCCATAATACCATCTTCTCACCCACTCAAGGGAAAGATAGCCCTTATATCCATCAGCTTTTAATAACTCAAGTGCTTGTTCTAATGGTATATCTCCCTGTCCCAATAGGCAGTACTTCACTTTATCATCAACACAAATAGAATCCTTCACATGTACATGGCGGATAAATCCCTTTAGTCTCTCATAGGTATCTTCTATATCCTCATTCATAAATCTGTAGGGATGGTGGATATCCCAAACAATACCTATATTATCACTTTTTAATCCCTCTAAAAGGGCAAGCAAAGTCCTTGAATTGGCATAGACGCCGTTAGATTCTATTAAGACCATTACCCCCCTATCTTTTGCATATTCACCTAGCTCATCTAGTGCAGATGCTACCTTCCCATGATCTATATCCTCCCCAGGGTGGGGATGTCTATCTCCTAGGACACGTATATATGGTGATTGCAGTTTGCTGGCAATGTCTATATAGTCTTTTCCTTCACTGATATATCTATCTACATCTTCCTTAAACAGATAACAGGCCGATGTGATACAGGGAATCTCAAGCCCCAGCTCGTCCAACATTGATTTAGTACTTTGTATGTTCTCCGGGGTAAATGGCTGAGCTTTTGGCATATACATCTCATTTCCTACGCCTCTTAACTCTATTCCATCGTAGCCTAGATCTTTTGCAGCTGCTACTATTTCCTTCCATGACCATTCAGGGCACCCTAAGGTGGAAAAACCTATCTTCATATAACCCCTCCCATTTTTATCTACTAACTAGTATATTTCTATACATCTTTGTAAAACCCTCTACATTTTTTCTATTAGTCAAATATCATTATTCCAAGCGCTTCGTAGGTCTGGGCATCCACCGTATGGGATGCAGGTAATTCTTTATCCTTTCTAAAGTTTATAACTGCAGCTTTCATGCCCTCGCCATATATACCATCTATTGGTCCATCATAATAGCCTGCACTTTTAAGCCTCTTTTGCACCTCTACTACATGTGACCTCCTAGATCCTGGCTCTAAGGCTACAAACCCTGAGCCCAAATTTCCATAAGGTCCCCCAGAGACTACCACTATAGCGCCGCTTGGCACCTTTTCATAGAGTTCTTCTACATCTTTATTATGCATTCTAAAGCATCCTGCTGACGCCATACTTCCGATAGACCCAGGCCTGTTTGTGCCATGGATCCCATATCTGCCCCATGGCACGTTTAGACCCATCCATCTGCTACCAAACCCAGACCCCCAATTTCTCGCCTTATTAGTTATCCTCCATATTCCCACAGGTGATGGACTACCAGCTTTTCCATGGGCTACCGTATATGTCTTTATGAGCTCATCACCCTTAAAAAGATATAGAGCAGATTGAGTAATATCTATCATTATATTATATTCATCTTCATCGATTAAGCCTCGTTCCTTAACCACTTCATCATCTTTTATGAATGTCTCTACTACATTTTCTTTTTGAAGGTCTTGCATACTATTATAGATAAGGAATATAAAGAGCATATATAGGGCTAGTATTACGAGTTTTCTAGATACTTTTAAAAACAAATCCGCACCTCCATATTGGTTGGGAAACATATATTTAATTTATATTCACCTATCAATATGTTTATACTTTTGCGAGTCAACTAGCCCAATATCTTCCTATAAAAACATAACCATCAATTAAATTTTAATAAGCTCTACATTTTCTAAAGCCTCTGACATTAAGCTCTCTCCATCAATTAGATTCTCTGCCCTTATAACAGCTTTTAGCTTAGGTCGCGTTACGGGATGCCTCGGCACAAAGACTGTACAACAATCTTCATAGGGGAGTATGGATATATCATAGGTCTTTATATCCTTTGCAATATCCATAATCTCCACCTTATCAAATCCCACTAGCGGTCGCAAAACTGGCATATTGACAGCATCGTCTGTCACGGCCAAACTCTCTAAGGTCTGGCTTGCTACCTGGCCTACGCTTTCACCAGTTATAAGTGCTTTAGAATCACTTTCTATGGCAATACTCTCTGCTATCTTCATCATAAATCTTCGCATGAGTACAGTTAGAAACGCATCTGGACAATGTTGATAGATCTCTCTTTGTATTTTAGTAAATGGAACCACATACAGATCCATATTCCCGCTGTATTTTGATACTGCTTTAGCTAGATCTACTACCTTCTGTTTGGCTCTATCACTGGTATATGGTACGCTATGATAGTACACGGCAGATAGCTTAACACCTCTTTTTGCTATCATCCAGCCAGCCACGGGGCTGTCTATACCGCCTGAGAGAAGCAGTGTAGCCTTGCCATTGGTTCCAACCGGCATACCTCCCGCGCCGGCTATTATATCAGAATATACATAGGCATTCTCCCTAATCTCCACAGATAAAGTAATATCCGGATTATGCACATCTACTTTTAAACTAGGGAACTTTCTTAATATAAAGGCGCCCATTTCTCTGCTAAGCTCCATAGAATTTAGCGGAAAAGATTTATCCGCCCTTCTAGACTCTACTTTAAATGTAGGTTCATCCCCTGCACGGCTTTCTATAGCTTTTTTTATACACAACCTTGAAGCGTTTTGAAGGCTTTCCATACTCTTATCTACCTTCAATGCAGCGCTTAAAGATACTATTCCAAATACTGATCTTAAGCTTTCCATAGCCCCTTCTACATCATCTATATTTTCTACATATATCCTACCTTGTCCTTTTATAACCTTTGCGCCTTGGAAGCCCTGCAATGCCCCTTTTATATTTGCTATTAAACTCTTTTCAAAAAAGGGCCTGTTGAGCCCTTTTAAAAATATCTCACCATATCTTATAAGTATCACATTTTCCATATAATCTACCTCCTTATAAAGGGTCTTAACTCATCTACTATTTCCCCTACTATTTCTCCAATCCCGAAAAGTTCATCTTTAGTGTTCATATATGAGAGACTAAACCTTATGGCACTTTTCGCAATATCCCTTGGCAACCCTATATTCTTTAGTACATAACTTATATCTGCTGTTCTAGATGAACATGCGGCACCTGTGCTTACATATATATCCCTTTGCTCCAATGCGTGAAGCATGGTCTGTGCGTTTATACCGGGAAAACTCATACTTAGTATATGGGGTGCTCCCTCTAATATATCAGGTCCATTTATCCTAGCATCTTTCACTTTATCTAAAATACTCTCGCATAGAATTTTCTTAAGCTCATACATAGGGTTTATATCCTGCTTTATATAAGGTGTCACAAACTTCACAGCCTCAGCTAGCCCAATTATCCCCGAAAGATTTTCTGTCCCACTTCTTAAGCCGCCCTCTTGTCCGCCTCCATGCACTAAAGAGTGTAGCATAATACCTTCGCCAATATATAACCCACCTATGCCCTTGGGCCCGTGTATCTTATGTGCACTAAATGTCAAAAGATCTATACCAGTTTGCTTTGGATATAGCTTGAGTTTTCCAAAGGATTGTATAGCATCTACATGCATATATATATGTTTGGAGTGACTTTTCACTATGTTAGTGGCCTCATCTATAGGTTGGATGGTGCCAATTTCATTGTTTACGTGTATAATGCTAACTAAAATGGTATCCTCCCTAAGGGATGCCTTAAGTTTTTCCAAATCTATATAACCCTTGCTATCTACAGATATATAAGATATATCAAACCCTTGTTTTTGTAAATGTGCAAAAGCCTCCAAAATCGAAGGATGTTCTAAATGGGTGGTTATAATATGGTTTCCATATCTTCGCCTTGCAAGTGCACCGCCAACAACTGCAAGATTATTTGCCTCTGTGCCTCCAGATGTAAAGATTATAGATCCCCTTTCCACCTTTAAAAGATCCGCCACTATCTTTTTGGCATTTCTTATTTTAAGTTCAGCTTCTAACCCCAATCTATGGAGGGATGAGGGGTTTCCTATATCTTCAACCAAGCTATTATATATGGCGTCAGCCACATTCTTATGCACTATAGTTGTAGCGGCACTGTCTAAATATATCATAATAAATACATCTCGCTTTCTAAATATAGCATGTCCCTGTTATGAATAAATCAAACCTCAATTGATCCCAATATATAGGATCAATCGAGGCTTATAAGTCTTTGTTCTCCTATTTAAGATATGTCTGTCTTAACATTCCTTGGATTAAATTTCTTAAACAATTTTAACATGGTCTCACTTGGTTCAAATACAATCATGGATTTTACTCCATTATCATCAAATATACCGTAATATAAACCATAGCCCCTATTTAAAAATACATTATGTCTCTTTTCTATACCCTTATGATTTAGCATTCTTTCAAATCCTGGATCCTTTGTAGAGGCAACGATTTCAAATTCTCTTATATCTGCCGACAAAACTCGCTTTCTCTTTGAGTTATTGGTAATTTTCGCTACATCTAGTATCCCATTTGTAAATGTATAATCATATTCCACCCTTTGGTTGTTTCTAAGCACAAAACTTCCGTATGCTAGGCCCCCAAATACCACTATCAAAATAATACTGAGTATAATATTTTCCGATGTCATTATGGACATTAAAAAGCTAACCGCTATTATGGCGAATACTACCATAGTTATGGAGGTCAATATATAAACCAAAGTGTTTAACCCCGTATTCACTTTGCTTACAGACTCTTCATGGAAATGATCCATATGTTTAGCCACTCCTTTTGTTGTTTATGATTATCTATATTGTAACATGTTTTTACCATTTTTCAAACCCCGATGAATATCAAAATCGTATTTCTTATTACAGCCCCTTTGTAGTATAATATATAATAGTAATTGATTTTAGGAGGAGTGAAATACATTGAGATGCCCAAATTGTAATACTGAAAATGAAAATCATTATAGATATTGCTATTATTGCGGTCAGCAGCTAGATGAAGATGCTATACGACAAACAGCAAAAGAAGACATTAGTGCAGATACAGCTAAAGAATCTTATGATATATATATTAATCAACAGGAACCTACCGAACATCCCATCCGAAGGAGCAGAAAATCTAGAAGAAAAGACGACAGAGCTTTGACTATGCTTATAAGGGTATGCATTGTAATAATTATAGTGTCTATATTGGCCTTTGCTGGATTTATAATCTATGATAAATTCATAAAAAATAGATTTCCATCGCATGATCTAATTCATGATATAGATATAACGGCAGATTATTCTGTCATGCAAGACACTATAGATGATATCCCGGTACATAAATTAAAGATAGAGACAGATACGGGGGAAAGAGTATTTGTACTAGGTCAAACTGTCGAAGTGAAAGACGGCGTAGCTGAAGTTATAATTGAGGATAGTAAGCTACTAAGTCTGGAAGGGGAAGAGCTAGAAGGTGGAGGGGTTAAGGTTTCGTTAGAGGTAGTAATTTCGGCCGATGGTGCCAAAGACAGAAAAGATAGGGTAAGTTTTGATGTCTCTTTGAGACCTGCACCTCTTAAGATGATCCATCCTAAGACTGAAGAATATGTGACAGATAGTGATAGCCTTACTATTTCGATGGAAGTCTTGCCTAAATCTAATATCACAATCAATGGGGATAATTTTAGTGATCTAGTCACCCAGGATGGGAAGTTTGAAAAAAGCTTTGATCTTATAGAGCGTCCTGAAAGGGAGTTTGAAATTGTAGTTAGTACTGATAAGTTTAGCGATCGGATTCACAGAATAAAGGTGGTAAAGGATGATAATGATTCTAATAATATACTCAAAATACACGAGAAACAGCCCATAAAGACAAGCGAGCAATGGGTAAAGATTACAGGCATTACAGAACCTAACGCAGAGCTTAAGGTGAGCGGGGCGGAACTTAATCCCGACTTTACTATAGATGAGAATGGAAATTTCACCATATATGTAAAAACTGCCAATATAGGCTACACCCTCTGTACTCTAGCTGCCAGTGTTGATGATGGACGAAGCTCTAGTATGGATATAGCCCTAGAGCGTCCTACTACAGAGGCAGAATATACAAGTAGAGCTTGGGAATTTACCTATGATGAAATTGTAGATGACCCCCAGCTGCATAATGGCCAAATATTTCTTTTAAATGGTAGCGTCAAGGAGATAGTCTCTTTAGATGATAAACAAGTATTTATATTGGATGTTTCCCAAGATGATTCTACAGAGAAACTTGTATATGTAGAATATTGGGGCAATACAAATATAAAAGAGGGACAAAACCTTAGAATATTTGGCAATAGATGGGGCAATAAAGATGATATACCACGGATTTTAACCCAGTTTGTTTATATTGCTTCTTAATTTTATAATAAGATCTTTGAAAAGGGGTATTGATAGATGTAAATTTACATCTACCAATACCCTTCTTATTCTATAATTAGAAATTTATATACTCTATATAGATATGGCCTTGATCTAATCTTGCATTTGTTCAAGTTTAACAGGGAGAGTAAATTCATCTCCACCTCGCCACACTGTTACATTTATGACGTCGCCAACTTTATGCTCTCTAATTACATCTGATATATCCTCGAATGTCTTAATTCTCTTTTCGTCTGCCTTAATTATAACATCCCCAGGCAATATTCCGGCCTTATGAGCGGGTCCCCCCCTTACAACTTGCTGTACACCTATGCCCTGTGGGTAGCCGATCTCCTTTGCATACTCTGCTGTCAATGCCCTTCCTGCTATGCCAATTCCAGGCCTTTCTACAATTCCATGATCTATGAGTTCTCTAGCTATGGCTATAAATTCATTAGATGGAATTGCAAATCCCAGACCTTCTGCGCCTGTAGATGGAATACTGGCCTTTACGGTATTCATGCCAATCACTTCACCTTTAGAGTTTATAAGGGCACCTCCGCTATTGCCAGGACTTATGGCCGCATCAGTTTGTATAAAATTCATTGTCCTGCCATCTATTTCAAGGGACCTATTTATTGCAGATATTACCCCTGCTGTGACTGTGCCAGAGAGCTTATGCCCCAGTGGATTTCCAATAGCAACGGCTAACTCACCCTGCCTAACCGCATCTGAATCACCAATGGTAGCAACAGGTAGGTTTTGGACATCTATTTTTAGAACTGCCACATCACTTTGTTTATCACCGCCTATAAGCTCAGCCTTTACAGTATCACCTTCAGGCAGTATTACAAATAATTCGTTTGCACCGGCTATAACATGATAGTTAGTTACAATATATCCCTCCTCACTTACTATTATGCCAGAGCCGTACCCCTCTTGTTCTCTTTCCTGTTCACCAAAGAAGAAATCTTGAACCCGAACTACACTCTTGTTGGTAATCCCAACTATTGCGGGCCCAACTTTTCTAGCTATCTCCTCCACCGGGTTATTAGATCTTATATAAAGGTCTCCTTTACTTCCAAGGTTTGGAGTAACTTGAGTAGTGGGCGGTTCTTTAACCTCTTTATCTGGTGTTGGGTCCTGCTTTTCAATCTTGCCGATTTCAGGGGCTTTTTGTTCATCTCTAGCATTATCCTTTTCGGGAATATCGTCTAACATCAATGCATAATAGGTCACCATTGCACCGACGAGAGTAAATATAATAGCGATAGCTATATATCTCCATACATTATTTCTTTTATTATACCGTCTTTCGTCGAATTCATAAAAATCCATCTCTTAAATCACCTCTTAAGTATGTCTTCTAATACTTATTATAAACTCTCTTTTTGAATAATATATGAATAGGGTGTAAATAATTGATTAGCTCCCCTCTGCCAATTTAAGAGAGAATATAAACTCTGTTCCCTCTCCCAACTTACTATTTATCCAAACATCCTGCCCATGCTCATTCACTATCTTTTTTACTATAGATAGCCCAAGGCCTGTCCCCCTATCTTCAGATGAACGAGATTTATCCACTTGATAAAATCTTTCCCATATATGCCTTATCTCCTCTTTAGGTATTCCACTACCTCTGTCTTTAACTTTTACAAATACTGTCTTTTCAAAATCCCAGGTTCTAATACTTAGCATGCCCTTTTTTGGGTTAAATTTTATAGCATTATCTATTAAATTATATAATACCTGTTGTATGCGATCTATATCGCCTTCTACATAAAAGTATTCTCTTTCGAAATCAATATCAACCTCTATATCCTTTTCGGTAATCCTCTCCTCCTGAGATATAATTACGCGTCTTATGAGCTCATTTAATTCAAATGTAATAATATTTAAAGGAAATTCTCCCGCCTCTATACGTGCAAGATCCAATAGCTCATCTATCAGCTTGTTCAGCCTTTTAGTCTCATCTAAGGCTACTGATAGGTATTTATTAGATTTTTCTGCTGATATTGTTTTATCCAATATTCCCTGTATATATCCTCTTATAGTAGTAAGTGGTGATCTGAGCTCATGAGACACATTAGCTACAAAATTTCTGCGCATCTGCTCTAGATTGTTGAGAGAGTCAGCCATGGCATTAAAATTAAATGCCAGCTGCCCTATTTCATCCTTACTCTTTATGTTTACACGTCTATTAAAATTTCCCTTGGCAAATTCCCGTGTTATCTTATTCATTTCTTTTAAAGGTTTTGATATAAGCTTGGATGTGAAAAACAATAATATAACTGAAATTATTGCAGACATAGCTGCAGCAAGCCAAATGCTCTTATACGTCTCGTGGATGGTCTCCTCTATCTCTTCTACAGGTGAATGCATGAATATAGCGCCTACTATATTGCCCCTTATTGTAAAGGGAACACCCACAGTCAATACAGGGACAGTAAATCTCTCGCCAAATTTCCCCTCTTTTATAATGCTCTCACCTTCCATTATTTTAGCGAATTCCTCAGCCGTTAGCTGCTGTTCCTTCCATTTATCTGTCTCCTCCTCTGATGATGCATATGAGAGCCATATATATCCCATATCGTCTACTATCCATATGGTGCTATTTTTATATCTATCTGCCAATTTGAAATAATTATAAAGATGCCATTGGTCTAGAACCCCCATGGCATACATCTCTATATAGGGGTTTAAATCTGTAATATCATCTTTTAACTCATCTGCCCGCCTTGAAAATATAAAATCCTCAAAATAGCCGGAAAGTAGCACTCCAAGCACAACTATTGTGATCAGTATGATTATAAAATATGTGCCTACCAACTTGGAAAACAAGGATTTAAACATCTATTTCACCTCAAATTTATAACCTACACCCCATATAGTCTTTATTTGCCAGTTATTATCTGAATCCTGTAGTTTTTCTCTAAGTCTTTTTATATGTACATCTACCGTTCGCGAATCACCGAAATAATCAAATCCCCATACCTTCTCCAAAAGCTGTTCTCTTGTAAATACTTTATTGGGGTGTGATGCCAAAAAGTATAAAAGTTCCAACTCTTTAGGCGGCACCTCGAGGCTTTCCCCCCTGTAGTTTATACTATAGTTAGATATATTTACGGATAGGTTTTGATATTCTATTTTTTCATCGGTAGCTCTATTAGGATTTGTGCGCCTGAGCACTGCTTTAACACGGGCCACTAGCTCTTTTGGATCAAAAGGCTTTACCATATAGTCATCAGCCCCAAGCTCTAAGCCTAGTACCTTATCAAATGTCTCCCCCTTAGCAGTTAGCATTATTATAGGTACATCACTTATCTTTCTAATTTCTCTACAGACATCCCACCCATCCATTCCCGGTAGCATTATATCCAAAATAAGAAGATTGGGAGGATCTACCTTAAATGCCTTTAAACTATCCATTCCATTTAAATAGCATTCTACCCTATACCCTTCTTTTTCTAAATATAATTTTACCAGCTCATTTATATTAGGATCATCATCTACGACCATTATCCTTTGGATCAACTCTATCACATCCTCTCACCCTCCTCCATTACTGCATCCATTATACTAGTATTTCCTATAAATTTAAAGCGGATTACGATTATAAATTAACTCATAGATGAAAGACGTCCCAGACTATTTTTATTAAAACGGGAAGAAAGTACTATTAGATATTTCCTATAAAAGAAGGAATTTGTCAATACATGTAGAATATTATCTTTACACAATAGCCATATTTTTCCGAGTAAATCCATAAAAACTTAGCGCCACACCAGCATTATAAGCTATTATTATGATGATTTACATAAAGGTGGCTTATATATAAACTATAGGGAAAACCCTGGCTAGTCATAAAGGGAGATGATATAATGTCTGAAACAATTAGACGCAATATTAAGCAAAATAGACTTTCAAGCATTGGTTTTAAGCTGATTACCATATTCATCGCTATGTGTATACCTATATCTGTGCTTGGCTATATATCACAGCAAAAAGCTACTGATGCTCTAAGGGAATCAGCAGTAGACACTACCATCCAAACAATGGAGCAGTCTTCTAAATACCTAAACTTAATTTTTAATTCAGTTGAAGATACCTCTATGCAAATATTGGGAAATCAGGCGGTCCAAGATTATGTGCAATCTCTACATAAAGATTTAGGTGCTTTTGATAGGATGCAAATTAAAGAAGATGTCCAACACTTTCTAAGCACATATACACTTTCTAACAGTTTTATTAAAAATATGGGGTTTCTTATAGAGGATGGAAATTCCATAAATATATCCTCCGTGATCTCTGATCAAAACTTCCAATCAATAAAAGAATCCAATTGGTATAATAGGGCATTAGAACTAGATGGTCAGCCTATGTGGGTAGGCCAACATAGCGAACTAGATGAGCTCAAAAATGAAAATATCAACTATTATTCCATGTCCTTTATAAGGGCACTTAAAAACCTTAACACAGGCAAGGCTGTAGGCCTTATAATTATAGATATACAGCTAGATCCTATTAGCGACCTAATTGCAGATATAGACCTGGGTGATGGCAGTGAGGTGCATCTATTAAGCCCAGATAAGAGAGATATCTCAACTGTACATTTTTCAGATGAAGATGGCAAAGCCATTCCATTAGATGAAATCAAAAAAGCCACGGCAAACTTCTTTTATAGTGATTTTATTGCTGGTATGTTAAACTCAGAAGACCAAAGAGATAATATAGACGTATTATATAAAGATAAAGAATATCTGATGGTATATGATAAGCTACCCCGAAGTGGCTATAGTATCGTGGGCCTTATTCCTATGGAAAATCTATTACAGGCGGCTAAATCTATTCAAAATATAACCATAACCCTGGTTATAATATCAATAGCTATAGCTATAATACTCGGTATATATCTAGCCCTTGGTATGAGTAGAGCCATAGGTGAAATAATTCGCTCTGCCAATAAAGCAGCTCAGGGAGATTTAACTGCTATACCTAGGTCTAAACGTAAAGACGAGTTTGGAATTTTGACATATCATATTGCAGATATGATAACCAATGTGCGCGGCCTAGTGGAACAGTCTGCGCAAATAGCCAATACAGTATCTGATTCAGCCACTACAGTAGCAGCCACATCTGAGGAGGTCTCTGCCTCTTCTAATCAGATAGCTACAGCCATCCAAGAGATTGCCCGTGGTGCTGGAGACCAGGCTCATGAGGTAGAACAGGGTGTAGGAAAGATACAAGAACTTGCCCAAGAGATAAATACAACATCAGAAAATATCTCTATAATAGATGAGATTGCGAAAAGATCATCAGACCTCACCCAAGATGGTATAGCATCTGTAGATAATCTAAGTAGATGCGCTGAGGAGACCACAAACATTGCTAGGCGTATACTAGATGATATGCAGAACTTAAGCCAGGAATCTCGGTCTATAAGTAAGATTATAGGAGTAATAGACGCCATAGCAGATCAGACAAATCTCTTAGCGTTAAATGCCGCTATAGAGGCCGCAAGAGCTGGGGAGGCAGGTAGGGGCTTTGCTGTAGTAGCAAGTGAGGTCAAAAAGCTAGCAGAGGAGTCTATGGAGTCTACGAAAGAAATAGCCAAAATACTAAACGAAACAGCCAAAAAAACAGAGAGTTCTCTAAAGCAGGCACAAGAGGCCGATGAAATCGTAAGGGCACAAAATAGAGCAGTAGAAGATACAGTATCACATTTTAATGAGATTGCATCTTCTATGGAGGAACTAGCTGTTAGCCTAAACGAAATATCCAGAGGCGTTTTAAATATGGATAAATACAAAGATGAGGCTGTGTCCGCCATGCATAACATATCCGCCGTATCTGAAGAATCTGCAGCATCATCCCAGGAAGTAACTGCATCTACTGAAGAGCAGCTTGCAGGGATTGAAGAGCTGGCAGCATATGCACAGGAGCTAAGTAGCGCTTCGGATCAGCTATATAGAGCCATCAATCAATTCAAGATAGAAGATTAAATGCATATTTCATAAATAAAAAAGGATAGCTTAGCTATCCTTTTTTACTATCCAATGATCCTAAAGCAGATAGAATTGGTGATACTATAATAAATGTCCGCAATATTATACTTATTATCCTAATAAGCTCCCCCCCAGCATCATCTCTATTATAATAGATAATGATAAAATAGAGTATAAACCCTGAGATTTGGCCAATTAAACTCATAATAAAGGCTTTAACAAAATTGGAAGTGCCAAGGTTTAATCCAAATGCCTTACCGTATTGAAACCATATAATAAAATAGGGTATGCCAGTTAGGAGCATCAAAAGCCAAACAGGCAGTGGCAATGGTATGCCTATCAGTCGCAGCCTATATACAATCCAAAGCACAATAAATATGACTGCACCAGCTACCACAAGCATTATTGTATTTAATAGGGCAAGCCTTATTCCTTCAGAGACTGGATCATCAGTTTTTGGAGCCAGCTTCCTTATATCTAACCTAGACATATCTTACACATCCAATTCAGACACTTCTATAAATCTATCCTTTAAATCATGGTATAGCCCCTTGTATATTTCATAATATTTACTATATATATCTATATTGGCCTCTATAGGCGATAGTTTATCCACGGTTTTGATAGTGGCTGAGCACGCCTCATTTACACTTTCATATATCTTTGCTCCGACTCCAGCGAGTAGCGCCGCCCCAAAGGCCGGGCCTTCGCTTGAGTTGATTGTATAGATAGGCACCTTAAATATATCTGCCTGCATCTGCCGCCATAACTTACTTCTAGCCCCGCCGCCAGAGGCTCTGATTTCATGTGTCAAAACTCCCATCTCTTTTAAGATCTCTAGACAGTCTTTAAGGCTATACGTTACCCCCTCCATAACTGACCTTAGCATATGTGTCCTATCATGCTTAGCCGTCAGTCCGAAAAACACCCCTCTAGCATTTGGATCTAGATGTGGCGTTCTCTCCCCCATTAGATAGGGCAAATATATAAGGCCTTGGCAGCCAGGTTTAGCATTTTCTGCCTCCTGGTTCATAAGATCATAGGGATTAATATCTAAAAAGCTAGCTAGATCTCTCTCCATACCGCCGAAGTTATCTCGCATCCACTGTAGCGAGAGACCTGCCCCTTGGGTAACCCCCATGACATGCCACGCACCTGGAATTGCATGGCAAAATGTATGTACCCTTCCCTTTGGATCTATGCTGACACTATCCATATGAGCAAATACTACACCGGATGTACCTATTGTAGATGATATGAGCCCAGGCTTTACTATTCCATTTCCTACAGCGCCTGCCGCCTGGTCGCCTCCACCACCTACAACTGGTGTATCTATCTTAAGCCCAGTTAGCTGCGCCGCCCCCTGACTTACCTTGCCACTTACAACTGGCGACTCAAATACCTCTGGCATCCATTCCATGGGGATCTCTAGTTTTTTAAGTATTTCTTCACTCCATTTTCTATTGGGCACATCTAAAAATTGCGTCCCGCTGGCATCTGAAACTTCTGTTGCACATTCCCCAGTCAATTTAAGCCTTATATAATCCTTAGGCAAGAGTATTTTATGAGTCCTATCGAATATATGAGGCTGGTTTTTCTTAACCCACATTACCTTAGATGCTGTAAAGCCCGTTAATGCCGGATTGGCTGTAATTTCTATGAGTCTTTCGCGCCCTATTAGACTTGTCATCTCGTCACATTCAGATTGTGTACGTTGATCACACCAAATAATAGCTGGACGCAATACATTTAAATCCTTATCTAGTAACACCATGCCATGCATTTGTCCCGTAAGACCTATGCCCTTTATTTGGTTACTGTTTATATTTCCCTTATCTATCACAGCCTGTATAGTAGCTACAACGGCATTCCACCAATCCTCTGGATCTTGTTCTGCCCAGCCAATACGTGGTTGATACATAGGATATTCTACAGTTGCAGATGCAATTGTATTACCCCTTGTATCAAATAGAACGGTCTTAGCAGCAGATGTACCAACGTCTATTCCCAACAAATTTTCCATTATGCACACTCCTAACATATATTTTTACTTAAGATTTACTACGGTCACACCGGATTCCCCTTCGCCAAACTTTCCAAGCCTAAATGATTTTATATGAGGATGATTTCTAAGATGTTCCTGTACCCTATTTCTTAAGACCCCTGTCCCCTTTCCATGGATTATAGTGACTTCCCCAAGGCCTAGTAGAAGCGAATCATCTAGAAACTTCTCTACTTCTAGTATTGCCTCTTCCGCAGAACGCCCTCTAAGATCTATCTCGGTTCTCACTTTCCTATCCTTTACGGATATATTTTTAGCAGACGGTTTATATCTTGTAGGTTTATCATCTTCAGTGTCTATTGCCTTTCTAACATTTGAAATATGGGCACTTACCTTCATAATTCCTACCTGCACCTGCAGCTGCCCATCTTCGTCTGGCAAGGAGAGTACCTGCCCCTTTTGATTTAGATTTTCTATATAAATAGTATCTCCAAGCTTCAAATCCTTAGGCAGTATATCTGCGGACACTGATACTCCAGATTTATCGCCTAAGTCTTCATAAAAGGAATCTAGTCTCTCCTTGAGCCCTCTTCGTGCCTCTTCCGCCTCACGTCTACTCTGTCTATCAAATGACTTAGCTGAAAGACTATTTAATTTTCGAATTATGCTGTCTGCCTCTTCTTTAGAGCTCTCTATAATTTTTCTCGCTTCATCCTTCGCCCTTTTTATAATATCAGACTTTTGCCCTTTAAGTTCATTCTTTGCCCTATCAAGCTCTTCCCTCAGTCTTTTAATTTCATCCTGTTCTTTCTTTATATTTTGTCGGACCTCTTCTGCCAATAACCTATCTCTTTCTATTGACTGCATTACATCCTCGAAATGTATATCTTCCTGAGTCAAATATTTTTTAGCTTCAGATATAAAATGATCAGACAGCCCTAGTCTTTGGGATATTTCAAATGCGTTACTCTTGCCTGGCATTCCAATTAAAAGTTTAAATGTAGGGCTTAGAGTTTCTATATCAAATTCCATAGAGGCATTCTCCATATTTTCCTCTGTCATGGCAAATGTCTTAAGTTCGCTATAATGGGTTGTGGCCACCACCTTTATATCATGCATATTCAGGTATGATAGGATACTCATAGCAAGGGCTGCCCCTTCTGTTGGATCGGTTCCTGCTCCCAGCTCATCAAATAATGTCAAATCTCCGGGTTTTGCCCTATCTAGTATCTTCACTATATTCACCATATGCGATGAAAATGTGCTCAAATTCTGTTCAATGCTCTGTTCATCGCCTATATCTGCATATACTGAGGTGAAAACCCCCATCTTGGTTCCCGGACCTGCCGGAAGGTGCAGGCCTGATTGAGCCATCAATACAAATAGACCTATGGTCTTTAATGTAACGGTTTTTCCTCCGGTATTAGGCCCTGTTATTACCAGACTATTAAAGTCTATACCAAGTTCTACGCTTATAGGCACCACCTCATCATCCGGAATGAGGGGGTGTCTGCCATACTTTATATCTAATATATCACCATCTAAGATTTCGGGGCAAACCGCCCTTTGCATAAGACTTAATTTACCCTTTGCTAATATAAAATCAAGTCTTGTAAGTATAGACATATTAGATAGAATCTCCTCTGATACAGATGTGATTTTATCCGTTAAGTCCTGAAGAATCCTCTCAATTTCCTTATTCTCCTCTATGATGAGTTCTCTTATCTCGTTATTGGCCTCCACAACCGACATTGGCTCTATAAAAAGTGTAGCTCCACTAGAAGACTGATCATGTATAAGCCCAGGGATGCTACCCCGGCTCTCCTGCCTTACAGGGATTACATATCTATCATTTCGAATTGTAACTATGCCCTCTTGTAGATGCTTTTGATGTTTAGGCGACTTTATTATATTGTCAAGTCTATCTCTTATATTGTCATGTGCCCTTCTTATGCGCCTGCGAATTCTGTCTAAAGTGGTACTAGCTCTATCTTTTATACTTCCATCATATTCAATACATCTATCTATCTCGTCAGATAGCCATTTATTTATGGAAATCTCAGCTACCATATTAGGCAATATCTCTAGTATCTCTTCGAATTCCAATATTGCACACCTTACTCTTCCAGAGGTTTTAAGTAGTTTGCCTATATCTAAGATTTCCCCTGGACTTAGCATTGCACCTACCCTAGCCCGCCTTATATGATTGGATACATCAGAAAATGTATCCATTATAGCCCTCTCTGATTGGGCAATTATAGCTTCCGCCTCTTTTGTCTCCTCTTGCATCAGTCTTATATCCATAATAGATGAAGACGGCCTAAGAGCCCTAGCCATTTCTTTGCCAAGTGGCGATAGACATTTATCCACTAGCATATCTATTATCTTATGATATTCTAAAACTTTTAACGTCCTTTGATCCATGTATTCTCCCTCTTCAAAATAATTCGCTAGAAACACTATATCTATTTAATTATACCAGTTTCTCGGCTATATGTAAAAAAAAGTAGCAAATATTTGCTACTTTTTTAAGTATATATATTAATTTCTATCACTGACATCGTATATATTTGGAGTGCTAGAACTCTCTTTTTCCAATTGGACCAGCATCTCGTTCAAAAGTTCATTTTCCTCCTGGAGCTCTCCAATTTTTTGCTTAAGCTTTTTTATCTCTTCATCCCGCTTTAGCATATCATTGGCCATATTTATAGATACTAGGACTGCTCGCATAGATGTACTTAGATTAAAATGAGTCTTTTCTATCTCTCTCATCTTTTTGTCCACACATATGGCCACCTTATGAAGATACTCTTCTGATTCTTTCCCCTTTATTGTATATTCTAGGCCACCAATGCGTACCACCGCCCTGGACACTTCACCCAATATTAGCACCCCCTAGAGCCTCGTTTGTTGACATAATTATACACTATTCGTCAAACTAACTCAAGCATAATTAAACCGTTCTAAATTTATGCCCTAAGTATATATTATCTAAGTCTAGCATCAATATCCTTCTCAAGACCTTTGATTACTTTATCGTGAATCTTCCCTACATCCTCATCCTTTAGGGTTCTATCACTGGCCCTATAACTTAGGGAATATGCCATACTCTTATAGCCTGTTGGGATTTGCCCCCCACTATAGACATCAAATAATTCTATGCTCTCTAAAAGCTCTTTCCCATAGGCCTTTATCACAGCTTCTACATGTCCTGCTAATACATCCTCTTTTACTACTATAGAAAGATCCCTATCTACTGCTGGATACCTTGGAAGATGCATATAGCTCTTTTTAACATCTGCCAGATCAAGCAATTTATCATAGCTAAGCTCTGCTAGAATAACTGGCATATCTATGCCATAGCCACCTGCTATCTTAGGATGGATTTCCCCCATTATTCCAAGACTTATCCCTTTAACCTTTAAATTCGCTGTTCTACCCGGATGAAAGGTACTATCCTCAGACATTGGCACGAATTCTAGCCCATCTTTTATGCCAAATTCATGAAATAAAGTCTCTATTATACCTTTTAAATAGAAAAAGTCCATTCCATCCCCATATAACCCCATAGAGAGCATATGATTTTCTATAGGAAGTTCCTCTAGGGGTAGTGATTTAGGTAAAAAAATCTTGCCTATCTCAAATAATTTACATAGCTCAACCCGTCTTCTACTATTTCTAGAGAGCACATCTAGCATACTTGGAATTAGGGTAGTTCGCATTATACTTTGATCCTCACCTAGCGGGTTTGATATAGTGACTACCTTAGGCATATCTTTATCTATTTTATTATAATCCTTAGGACTAATGAAGGAATAAGTAACTATTTCGTAGAGCCCCATACCAACTAGAGTCTCTTTTCCAAGGTCGAAGAGCTTTTGTCTAGGGCTTTTTTTACCCCTAGTTCCACTGCCTGATGTCAATGTCTTTGGAATCCTATCATAACCATATATGCGTGCTACTTCCTCCGCTATATCTTCCATGCCCTCTATATCTTGCCTATAAGTAGGGATCACAATGTTAAGCTTATCTTTATCCCTATCAGCCTCAAAGTCAAGGGATATTAATATATCTATCATTTTTTCTGGAGCTATTTCAACTCCCAGTAATCTGTTTATATCCTTCCAATTGACCTCAATATGGCGCCTTGTGGTATCTGCATTTAATACATCTAATACACCACATATAGCCCTTCCAGCACCAAGATCTTGTATGAGCTGCACAGCCCTGTCTATAGCCAGTACTGGCAAGTTAATATCTAATCCCTTTTCAAATCTAGATGATGCTTCAGACCTAAGACCTAGCTTCCGGGATGTAGATCTTACGCTCGCTCCGTCAAATTTGGCGCTTTCTAAAACTATTGTGCTTGTTTTATCATCTATCTCTGTATTTAATCCACCCATGACCCCTGCCAATGCTATAGCCCTTTTTGTATCTCTTATAGTGAGCATATCAGGCGTCAATATTCTATCTACATCATCTAGAGTTGTGAGCATTTCTCCATCTATCGCTCTATCTACTATTATAGTTCTATCCTCCACCTTATCTAGATCAAATGCATGCATAGGTTGACCCATCTCTAGCATTACATAGTTGGTAATATCCACTATATTATTTATGGGTCTTATCCCTGCATCTGCCAGCCTTCTTCTCATCCACATAGGCGATTTTTCTATAACTACATCCTCTACAACTCTAGCACAATATCTAGGGCAAAGGTCAGTATCTTCTACTACTACCTCTACCTTTTCGCATACATCCCCTCCGGTGGGCTTAACTTCAATATTAGGTAGCTTTAATGTGGTCCCTATAGTGGTTGCAACTTCCCTTGCAATGCCTATTACACTAAGACAATCTGATCTATTTGGGGTTATTTCGAATTCTATGACTTCATCCCCAAGTAGAAGCGCTTTCTTTATATCCATCCCTAGCTCGTAATCTTCAGTTAGTATGAGTATCCCGTCTATATCTGCACCTTCATAGTCTTCATCGGTTAGCTCGAGTTCTTCGCCGGAGCAGAGCATACCCTCTGATAGCTCTCCCCTTAGCTTTCCCCTTCTTATTTTAATGCCCCCTGGAAGTCTAGCATCATCAACTGCTACGGGCACAAGGTCTCCCTCAGATATATTAGAAGCACCAGTTACAACCTGAATTATTCTACCTCCTATATCTACTTTACATACTAAAAGCCTATCTGCATCTTCATGAGGCTTTATAGTAAGTATCTTTCCAACCACTACACCCTCAATTTTATCTCCCTTTATCTCTATTCCCTCCACATTAGAACCCGTCATTATCATTCGATCGCAAAGTTCCTCTATGGATATATCTATATCAACATATTCTCTGAGCCAACTTACAGGTATTAACAATTTTAACTCTCCTCCCTAAAACTGTTTTAAAAATCTTACATCATTTTCATATAAAAGCCTTATATCGTCTATTCCATATTTTAAATTGACTATTCTATCAAGTCCTAGACCAAATGCATAGCCGCTATAGATACTAGGATCTATATTGCCATATCTTAACACATTCGGATGGACCATTCCTGCTCCTAAAATCTCTATCCATCCAGTGTTGGAACATATTCTGCATCCATCCCCCCCACAGGTCACACATGTGGCATCCACCTCTACACTAGGCTCTGTAAACGGAAAATAATGCGGCCTAAATCTTGTCTTTGTATCTTTTCCAAATAACTCTTTAGCAAATACATCTAATGCACCCTTTAGATCTGCCATGGTAACATTTTTATCTATTACAAGCCCCTCTATCTGGTGAAATATAGGCGAATGAGTTGCATCCACATCATCTGATCTATATACTCTTCCTGGCACAACTATTTTTATTGGCGGCTCTTCAGCTTCCATTACCCTAACCTGTACAGGTGAAGTATGAGTTCTAAGTACCATCTCATCATTTATATAAAATGTGTCTTGAATATCTCGTGCCGGATGATCCTTTGGAATATTCAGGGCCTCAAAATTATAGTAGTCAAGTTCTACATCAGGTCCTTCCACAGCTATAAATCCCATGCCTATAAAGATATCTACTATCTCATTTTGTACAGAAGTAAGAGGATGAAGATTTCCTCTATCTATTCTTGCACCTGGCATGGTTACATCTATTGCTTCCCTAGACAATCTATCCTCCAAGGCCCTCTCCTCTAATCTCTCTCTCTGATTGTCTAACTGGGTTTGTATGAGTGTTCTCACTTCATTTGCAAGGCTTCCTATTATAGGCCGCTCCTGGGCAGGCAGTCGCCCCATTCCCCTCAAGACCTTGGTAAGTTCACCCTTTTTTCCTAAGTATTTGCGCCTTAGATCGTCAAGCTGTTTTAAATCGTCTATTTTTGCAACACTATCTATCGCTTCATCTCTCATGTTTTCAAGCGTTTCACGCACAGCGATCTCCTCCTTCTATATCTATAAAATAAAAATCCCCCATCCTAAAATAGGACGAAGGATAAACTTTCGTGGTACCACCTATGTTCACCCTTAGGCATAATAATCCTAAAGGTCTCTCACAGTGAAATAACCGCCACATTTACGGTAGGGCCTACTGTTATTTCAGCCCTAAGCTCCAGAGCGAACTTCCATTTCAATAACTATAAAGATGCTTTCAGCCCATGACATCTTCTCTCTTAATAGAAAATATGAAATGTACTCCTCTCTTTCATAGCCTAATTTGCTATCTTCATTTTTCTATATAGCATATATATATCTATAGAACCAGTCTTTGTAAATAATCCCCATAATATTTTCTCAAGCATAGCTGCCCACAACTCCTTGAAAGGCAAATTTTGATGTAATAATTATAACATACAGATGCCCCGTATGCAACGCTACTGGCAGCAAAAACTATGTCTTCATCCTATTTTTTATTATTTCATATATAATTATCCCGGATGCCACAGAGGCATTTAATGATTCTGCCCCTCCTAATATGGGAATCTTCACAAGGCTAGATGCATATTTTAGCAGCTTATCTCTTACACCTCTACCTTCGCTGCCGATAATGAATGCCATCCTCTCATGGTCTTCATTCCAATTGAACAAATTTTCCCCATCTAAATGGCCAATTATAATATGGGTATCCAAATCATGTAGATGTGAAAAGAGATCCTCTTCACTATCTATATAGCACGTAGGCAACCTAAATATAGAGCCCATTGTAGCCCTTAAAGTCTTTGAACCATAGGGATCAGCACAGCCATCTAAGAGTATTAGACCGTTGGCGCCGGCGCAATCTAGAGTCCTTATTATAGTCCCTACATTTCCAGGATCTTGTACTCCATCTAAAATACCTATAAGGTACCCATCATCCTTTAACATATTTTTGTACGAGTAGCTAGCTTTATTTATGACCGCCCCTATACCTTGAGGCGTCTTAGTCTTAGCTATATAGCTGAAGAGATCATCTCTTAGCATAAATATCTCTAGATTTTTTATATCTGCATCTACATCTTCCATAAAGCCTTCCATATCAAATTTAGTAGATATTAAAATACTAGATATATCAGCCTTTTCTAAAAAGGCTTCCTGTACCATCTTTAACCCTTCAATAAAAAACTGTCCCTTTAAATCTCTATATCTTTTGCCGTCTAACGCCCTAATATGTTTTACTAAAGTATTTTGCCGGCTACTTAAAATATTCATATAACCCACCTTCGTAGATTTTAAAAAAGACCCCAGTCTGAGGTCTTTTATCATCTATGCTTGTAATTGTTTTCTTGCTATATCCACCAACTGAGTAAATCCCTGTGCATCATGTATAGCCATGTCTGCCAATACCTTCCTGTCTATCTGAATGCCTGCTTTCCTCAATCCATTTATAAATCTGCTATAGCTCATATCATTTTGTCTAGCTGCAGCATTTATCCTAGAAATCCACAGCTTTCTAAAATCCCTCTTTTTGAGCTTTCTGCCTGTATATGAATAGGCCAAAGATTTCATAACAGCTTGGTTTGCTGCCTTAAATTGCTTGCTCTTTGCCCCATAATAGCCCTTTGCCAACTTTAATACTTTTTTATGTTTTTTTCTAGCATTAACTGCTCCCTTTACCCTCGCCAAAGTCAATACACCTCCTAGTTCATTTACTTATATGGTAATAGTTTCTTAATATTCTTAGCGTCTGCTTCGCTTACATATCCTGGTTTTCGAAGATTTCTCTTCCTTTTTGTAGTCTTTTTAGTCAGTATATGACTCTTAAAGGCTTTTGCTCTCTTGACCTTTCCAGACTTTGTTAGCCTAAAGCGTTTTTTTGCACCGCTATGCGTCTTCATCTTTGCCATGGTATAGCCTCCCTTATATGTCTACTCATCGGATTCTAACATCATTGTCATGTTTCTGCCTTCCATACGTGGCCTATTTTGCACCACATATTCGCTTGTAAGCATGGATTGGAATTTGTCCATTATTTCATATCCTATGTTCGTATGAGCCATTTCCCTACCCCTAAATCTAATGGATACCTTCACTTTATCGCCAGATTTTAGGAACTTATCGGCATTTCTAGCCTTAACTCCAAGATCATGTTCTTCAATTGTGGCTGATAGACGTACTTCTTTTACATTGACAACCTTTTGCTTCTTACGTGCCTCTCTATCCCTTTTTTCCATATCAAATTTATACTTTCCATAATCCATTATCCTACACACTGGTGGCTTGGAATTAGGCGCAACTTTAACTAAGTCCAGTTGTTTTTGATATGCAATATCTAATGCACGATTAGTCGGCATTATGCCAAGCTGTCCTCCATCAACATCAATAACCCGAACTTCCCTATCCCTGATCCTCTCGTTTACAAATAGCTCTTTACTCTTTATGCTGGTCACCCCCGAAAAATTTTAAAACAACAATGGGTAGACAGATGTCTACCCACATATACGCTAAATACATATAAACTCTTTGTGTGTTTATCGCGTAACCTTCCTAGCAGCGCCGAAAGGTGAGAAGTGGATAGCTTCTACTTAAATTACCTGTAAATAATATCATATAGCTTTGTCAATGTCAAATCGATTTTTTCCATTTAATTATATGGCCTTAGTTTTTATTTCATCCTGCATTTTGGATATAAACTCATCTATATCCATAGAGCCTAAATCCCCTTTACTCCTGCTTCTTACAGATATTTTACCGCTTTCGGCCTCCCTATCGCCTACTATGAGCATATAGGGCACCTTCTCTAGTTGCGCTTCCCTTATCTTATAGCCTATCTTCTCGCTTCTTATATCCATCTCCACTCTTATGCCATGATCTAAAAATCTCTTTGCAATATCCTTCACATACTCATTTGTCCTATTGCTTATAGACATCACCTTAACTTGCACCGGTGCTATCCATAATGGGAATGCCCCGGCAAAATGCTCTACGAGTATTCCTATAAATCTCTCTATGCTACCAAATATAACCCTATGGATCATAACAGGTCTATGTCTTTCGCCGTCTGCTCCTATATAAGAAAGGTCAAATCTCTCTGGCATCTGAAAGTCTAGCTGAATAGTGCCACATTGCCAAGTTCTACCTAGGCAATCTTCTAGATGAAAATCTATCTTAGGACCGTAGAACGCACCATCTCCTTCATTTAAGATATACGGCATATCTTTAGCCTCTAGAGCATCCTTCAGTGCATCTGTAGCTATTTCCCAATCCTCATCTTTGCCCATAGAATCCTCTGGTCTTGTGGAAAGTTCTACATGATATTTAAATCCAAATATATTATAGAAATAATCCACCATATCCATAATACCTATTATCTCATCTCTTATCTGCTCTGGTAACATAAATAAATGAGCATCATCTTGGGTGAAGCATCTAACCCTCATAAGACCATGAAGTGTCCCTGATAATTCATGTCTGTGGACTAATCCTAATTCCCCCATTCGAAGGGGCAGATCCCTATAGCTATGCATTTTCCTTTTATACACCAGCATACTCCCCGGACAATTCATAGGCTTTACTGCATAATCCATATTATCTATCTGTGTAAAGTACATATTCTCCTTATAGTGATCCCAGTGTCCAGATCTTTTCCATAACCCTTCATTTAGGATTATAGGAGTTTGCACCTCTTCATAACCATGTTTTATATGTTCCTTTCTCCAAAAGCTCTCTAGCTCATTTTTTATAACCATGCCCTTGGGATGGAAAAATGGAAACCCGGGTCCCTCCTCCCTTAAGCTAAACAGATCTAATTCCCTGCCTAGTTTTCTATGATCCCTCTTTTTAGCTTCTTCAAGTCTCTCAAGATATTCATCTAATTGAGATTTTTTCATATAGGACGTACCGTAAATCCTTTGAAGCATCTTATTATTTTCGTCCCCACGCCAATATGCCCCAGCAATGCTTAAAAGTTTAAATGCCCTCATCTTTCCCGTAGAGGGTACATGAGGCCCTGCACATAGATCTACAAAATCACCCTGTTTATAAAAGGATATTGCCTCTTCATCTGGCAGATCTTCTATAAGTTCTACCTTATACGACTCATTAAGATCTTCCATAAGTGCTATACCTTCATCCCTTGGAAGTTCGAATCTTTCCAATTTTAAATCTGCCTTCACAATATCGCGCATCTTTTTCTCAATTAAATCTAGATCCTCTGGAGTAAAGGGTCTATCTACATCAAAGTCATAGTAAAACCCATTTTCTATGGCAGGTCCTATGGCCAGCTTCGCCTCAGGGAATATTTCCTTCACAGCTTGGGCCATTATATGAGATGATGTGTGCCAAAAGGCTTCCCGCCCGCCTTCATCATCAAATGTGAGTATATTTAGCTCTACATCCTCATCTATATTTGTCATAAGGTCTACCAATTCACCGTCTATCTCTGCGGCTAAGGCAGCCCTAGCAAGTCCTCTACCTATACTTTCTGCCACTTCATATACGCTCATTCCTTTTCGTCTCTGGATAATAGAGCCATCCTTGAGTTTTATATTTACCACTTCAAACATCCTCCCTGTTTATAAAATACAAAAATCCTCCCAGCCCTAAAAGGGACGAGAGGATATTACCCGCGGTTCCACCCTTGTTGATTGCCGAAAATGACAATCCACACTTAAAAGCCTATAAAGGAGCAACCCGTGACACTTAGAGGGTGGTCTTCGACTAAGCCATTCTGAAGATCCCTTTCAGCTAGTGAGATCTCTCTCTGTGCAGCGGATCATAGTCTACTCTTCCTCGTCACAGTATCTAGTATTGCCTTAAATTATAGACTTCCCCCATCCATATGTCAATATTTATTTTTAAATAATAAAAG
>JAAZLT010000085.1 GCA_012799205.1 Clostridiales bacterium | reverse complement strand
TTCCAAGCTGAGGTAGAAGATTTTTGCCAATGTATATTAGAAGGCAGACCTGTGACTACCGATGGTATAGAGGGAGCTTCAACTGTGGCTGTAGGGCTAGCTATAGTGGAATCGGCAAGGAGCGAAGAAAAAGTCATGGTCGATTATAATTTTTAGTTATATCTATGTTATTTAAGGAATTTGTCATATGGTATATAGTTTAAACCTAGATAATAACGGTGTTATGAAGTCTTAAGAGGTAGTTTATTAATGAGTAGAATAACAATACCAATACCAGATGAGGATATAAAGACAATTATGTATATGGGCCCTGCTGTGCCACAATTGCACCTTCTCATTTTAATATTGGGAAGGTGCGATTATTTTATACCAGACTCAAGCATGTCCATACTTGACAATGGACATATTCATTATACAATATATTATGTAAAATATTCTCAAAGATAAATGCGGAGGGATGATTCATGCAAAAAGAGAGAGGTAATATCACGGTAAGTACGGAAGATATGCTTCCTATAATAAAAAAATGGTTATATACTGACAGCGATATATTTATAAGAGAGTTAGTATCTAATAGTTGTGATGCTATAAATAAGGTCAGAAGTTTGGTGTCCATAGGTGAAGCTGAAATAGACTCTGATGAAAAGTATTATGTGAAGGTAATAGTGAATAAAGAAGAGAAGACCTTAAAATTTGTAGATAATGGCATAGGCATGACAGCGGATGAGGTAAAGAAGTATATAAATCAGGTTGCATTTTCCGGCGCTAAGGACTTCATGCAAATGTATGAAGAGAAGATGGATAGGGAAGATGATATAATTGGCCATTTCGGGCTTGGGTTTTATTCTGCCTTTATGGTGTCTGATAAAGTGCAGATAGATAGTCTATCCTATAGAAAAGATGCCCAAGCAGTCAGATGGGAATGTGACGGTGATGGAATTGAATATACTATGGAGACTTCAGATAAAAAAGAAAGAGGAACTACTATCACCTTATATATTACTGAGGAGAGTGAGGAATATCTAGATTTTTATAGGGTTAAAGAAGTACTTAATAAGTACTGCTCATTCTTACCTATAGAAATATTTATAGAAGATGCAAATGCTGATAAAGAGGACGAGGATCTAAGTGAAGAACCTATAAATGATACCAAACCTCTATGGCTAAAAAGACCGAATGAATGTACAGATGAGGAATACATTGATTTTTATAAAAAAGTATTTAATGACTTTGAAGATCCTCTCTTTTGGATACATTTAAATGTAGACTATCCATTTAATTTAAAAGGAATATTATACTTTCCTAGGCTTAAAAATGAGTTCGAGACATTGGAAGGGCAAGTCAAGCTCTATTCCAACCAGGTATTTGTAGCTGATAATATAAAAGAGGTAATACCAGAATTTTTACTACTTTTGAAGGGTACAATAGATTGCCCAGATATCCCATTAAATGTATCTAGATCTGCTCTACAAAATGATCCATATGTAAAAAAGATATCAGAGCATATAACAAAGAAAGTGGCAGATAAGTTAAAGCTTCTATATAAGAATGAAAGAGAGTCCTATAATAAGTATTGGAAAGATATAAATATATTTATCAAATATGGATGTATGCAAGACTTTAGCTTTTATGAGCAGGTAAAAGAGGTATTAATATATGAAAGTCTAGAGGGTGAATTTTCAACCTTAGAAGAATACTTAGAAGATAATGAAGAAAAATACAAAGATAAAGTCTATTATGTAACAGATAAGAATCAGCAGGCTCAGTATATAAATCTGTTTAAGGAGCAAAGCCTGGATGCCTTAATCCTAGATACTCCTATAGACAATGCTTTTATACAATTTCTAGAAAACTATAATAATGAGCTTAAATTCCACAGGATAGATTCAGATATTGCAGACAGTATAAAATCAGAAGAAAAAGGCCTCGGTAGAAGAGAGCGGAAAGCCTTAAAGACTTTGTTTGAAAAAGCTATAGCTAGGGAGAATTTAGAGATAGAGATTCAATCACTAAAAGCTAATAATGTTCCTGCTATAATGCTACTTGCAGAAGAGTCAAGGCGCATGCAGGATTTTAGCAGACAATTTGGAGTGGATCTTGGAGCCATGGGGCAAGAAACTAAAGAGACGCTTGTCCTAAATGATAGAAATGAGCTCATTAAAGCTTTATCAGGCACGGCGGAAGAGGACTCGGGCGAGGACATAGATTCAATATGCCAACATATATATGATCTAGCAATGTTAGGGCATAAACCTCTTGAACCAGAGGAGATGACAAAATTTATAAATCGAAGTAACCAAATTCTAATGCAGGTTGCAAGTTTACAATCTAAATAAATATAGTTATACCTTATCAATATAGGATTAAGCCTCTCATATTAAAGTATGGGAGGCTTTTTCATATCGGAATACTACAATAATATGTCGGAATAATCCTAACGGTATACCTGCAAAGGTTTTATAATGAACTTGACAGGCGAAATACATCATTTTATAGGCAAAATCCATATCAAAAGAAGGCAGATTTTGCTTAGTGAAAGTATATTACAATAGTAAAATCAATAAATATGCATAGGAGGTTTGGATATGGCATTAAAAATTGGCATTGTAGGTCTAGGCGGTATCGGAAATATTCATGCAGGGGTGTATCACAATAATCCAAAGACAGAAGTGGTGGCTGTTTGTGACATTATTAAGGAAAGGGCCGATGCAGCTGCTGAGAAGTTTGGCGCTAAGGCTTTTTATAGCGTAAAAGAGATGCTAGAAAGCGGAATCAAGCTAGATGCATGTAGTATGGCAACTGCTGGAGAAGAAAATGGCGGAGATCACTTTGTGCCTACTATGGAATTACTGGAGGCAGGTATCCCTGTACTTGGTGAAAAACCTATTTCCAATGATGTAGAAGAGGGAAAAAAGATGGTGGCTTTAGCTAGAGAGAAGAAAATTCCATACGCGGTTAACTTAAATCACCGATTTACACCAGCGGCAATAAGGGCTAAGAATTGGATTGACGAGGGAAGGCTCGGAAAACTTCATATGATCAATATGAGAATGTGGATAAATAATCCTGTAGAATCATCTCCTTGGTTTCATATGAGAGCACTTCATCCTCATTCATTTGATGTCATTCGCTACTTTGCAGGCGATGTAGTAAAGGTAGCAGCATTTATGATGAAGGGTGAAGGTAGAAAGGTTTGGTCAAATGCACAGGTTCTATTGCATTTTGAAAATGGAATGGTGGGAAATCTTGTAGGAAGTTATGACGCCGGCGCTAGTTACGGGCTAGAGATCTGTGATGTAGTAGGTTCGAAGGGACGATTCTTATTAGAGGATGCCTGTGAACATTTGACATATTTTCCAAGAGGCGGAATTGATACTGAGACCTATAGCTATTTAGGGGGTATGCGCTCCTTTAGCGAGACCTTTGAAAGCCGTATAAATGACTGGATAGATCAATTAGACTCCGGTGCTAAATATGATGAGATTAACGGTTCTGGGGAAGATGCATTAAAGGCACAAAATATAATTGAGGCTGCAATAGAATCTTTTAAAACTGGTAAAGTGATAGAGCTTTAGAAAGAGCAAAGGGGGACTTTGGATTGAAAAGGCTAAGATATATCCTCATAGCCATATTGGTATTGACCTTAGTAATAACGGGCTGTGGGAAAGACATAAATAAATCAGATGGCAAGAAAGGGGACACTGGGGGCATTACTTCCTTGCTAGATAAAGAGGCAAAAGACTATGAACTCCCAATTGTAGATGACCCCTTTACTCTTGTATTTGCTACATCTGAAGACTCAGAGGCCATAGCTGCAGGGGTAAGCTATAATCAGACTTTACCTGCGTTTGAAGAACTGGAAAAGAGAACAGGCATAAAGGTTAAGTTTGAGGTGACACCTCCGGATCAATACAATACTACGGTTCAGACCAGATTAGCTGCGGGTAAAGACCTGCCTGACCTAATAAGATTGCCGGATGATCCTATAAGATATGCAAAAGGTGGATTAATAATATCCATTGATGAACTAATAGGTGAGTATGCCCCTAACATTTTAAAACTTTTTAAGGATAGGCCGGAAGTTATGAAAGCTCAGACAGCACCTGATGGCAAGATATACACCCTATCAGCTGTTGTAGACGCAAGAAGTATGGTAAACTTTGCGGGGCTTGGAATGAGAAAGGATTGGCTTGAAAGGCTTGATTTGGATGAGCCAGAGACTATAGAGGACTGGTTTCGCGTACTATCAGAATTCAAAGACGGTGACCCGAATGGAAATGGTAAAAATGATGAGATACCTCTTTTAGCTATGAATGTAGATGGTTTATATAAATTTGCCTGGTCTTATGGCTTGCATCTGGCCCTAAGCGAGGGCTGGTACTTTGATGATGATGGTAAAGTCATATACGAATGGACTGATCCTAGGATGAAAGAATGGCTAGAAGAGATGAATAGATGGTATACGGCAGGACTTTTAGATCCCGATATGACAGCAGCTCAGAGCATGGATAAATATACGGCTAAGGCAATAGGTGATATAGGCGGGGCATCATGTAGCGATTTTACTATGCGCTTTCCCCAGTGGAATGAAAGGATGGTTGCAGAGTATCCCGATGCGAGATGGGAGGGTGTTACGCCACCTGAGGGACCCAATGGAGATAGAATCTTGGAGAGAGAGCAGCCTACAGAGAATATTCACTATGCTATTACCAGAGACTGTAAAGATCCAGAGACTGTAATAAAATGGCTAGATTACATGTTTGCCAGTGAGGAAGGGCAGATACTAGTAGGGAATTTTGGTATCGAAGGATTAAGCTATAATATGGTAGATGGCAGACCACAATTTACAGATCTTATACTTAAAAGTGAGCTTGGAACGGGTTTAGCTCAGGCTAGCCTAGGTATGAACGGAACATTTCCAAGGATTTTGATGAAGGAGTGCATAGAACAAAGATTTATGCAATATGACAATGAGGTAGCCCAATCTAATAAAGCCACGGAATATCATGTGCCATCTTTTCCAAGGGTCTTAGCAGCTAAAGAAGAGATTGATGCATTTGTCGGTATAATGGCCGATATAGATACGTATAAAGATGAGATGATAGTAAAGTTTATACAGGGAAAAGAATCACTTGATAAGTTTGACGAATACGTTCAGGGCATAGAGGCTATGGGCATAGAGGATGCAATAGCTATAAAACAGGCCCAATATGATAGATATATAAAATAATACATGTAAAGACATGTATACCATAGATAGGAGCTAGGATATATGCTAGGGGAAGGCTTGAAGAGGAGACTTAAAAAACTGAGAAGGAATATCAAAAGAGATAGGTATCTCTTTTTATTGGCATCTCCCATACTTATATATTTTTTTATATTCAACTATCTTCCCATGTATGGGGCTATAATAGCATTTAAAGATTTTGCTCCCGGAGAGACTATATTAAGTAGTCAATGGGTAGGGATAAGGTGGTTTAGGGAGTTCTTTCACTCTGTTTACTTTGTTAGACTTATAAAAAATACTTTTTTACTTAGTGCATTGGGACTATTGTTTAACTTTCCGGTGCCAATTATATTTGCTCTACTTTTAAATGAAGTTCAAAAAGAGAAACTAAAGCGCTCCGTTCAAACTATAAGCTATTTGCCCCATTTTGTATCATTAGTAGTAATGGTAGGTATTATGTCAAATTTTCTATCCCCTACGGATGGGATTGTAAATAACTTCCTTGTAAGGCTGGGATTTGAACCTATAAATTTTCTAGGTGAGTCTTCATGGTTTAGAGCGCTTTACATAGGGTCTGGCATATGGCAAAGCTTTGGATGGAATTCGATTATATATATGGCAGCCTTGACCTCTATCGATCCGAACCTATATGAGGCAGCTAAAATCGACGGATGTAATCGTTGGAAGGAGATTATATACATAACCATCCCAGGTCTTATGCCAACTGCCATTATGCTTCTTATACTAGCTTTGGGCAATTTAATGAATGTAGGATTTGAAAAGATAATCTTGATGTATAGCCCTGCAACCTATGATGTAGCAGATGTCATATCCACCTATGTATATAGAAGAGGGATCTTAAGTGCACAATATAGCTTTGGATCTGCAGTGGGACTTTTTAATTCTATAATCAACTTTACTCTACTATTAACTGTAAATAGGATTAGCAGAAAAGTTACGCAAATTGGCCTGTGGTGAAGGGATAGGTGATTTATATGAATACGGATAAAACTTTACAAGATTTAATATTTGATATCTCTATCGGGATATTTCTAATCATAATATCTGTAGTTACGCTCTATCCCTTTATATATATAGTAAGCATGTCTATAAGCGATGCGGCAGCTGTGCTATCCCAAGACATATGGCTATTGCCAAAGGGTTTTTCACTTGGTTCTTATAAAATGGTGTTCGAAAACAAAGAGATATGGGCCGCCTATGCCAACACTTTATGGTATACATCTATAGGTACTATTATAAATCTTGTATTTACCCTTATGGGGGCTTATGCTCTGTCAAGGAAGGATTTCTTTGCGAGAGATGGAATTATGATTTACGTGGCCATTACAATGTTTTTTAGCGGCGGCCTTATACCTACATTTATATTGGTAAATAACCTTGGGCTATATAATACTAGATGGGCAATGGTAATACCTGGAGCCATAAGTGCATGGAATTTAATCATTGCTAGGACATATTTCCAGTCTTCAATACCAGATAGCCTGCCAGAGTCAGCAAAACTTGACGGTGGCAATGATATAGAAATATTCCTAAAGATTGTTCTACCCCTATCGACACCTATAATAGCAGTACTTATAATATTCTATGGAGTAGGACATTGGAATGCTTGGTTTAATGCTATGCTATATTTAAGCGATTCAACGCTTCATCCATTACAGCTATTTTTAAGAAAGATTCTTCTTATGGACTCCCCTGATATGCTTCAAGAGGGCATGGAGGATACCTTTGAAAGAGTGGCTTATATAATACAGCTAAAGTATGCCAGCATTGTAGTTACTACTCTACCCA
>JAAZLT010000084.1 GCA_012799205.1 Clostridiales bacterium | reverse complement strand
TTGTATGGGCTTTAGTACTTCTATAACAGATTCCCCCACAGCTGTTTTAAAGTCGCCATATCCCTTACCAACAAACTCCTTCTCAATCTCATCAAAGTCTTTTCCTGTCATACAAGAGTATATACTCATAAGATTACTTATACCTGCCTTATCTTGCTCGTCATAGCGAATTTCAGTATCAGAATCTGTAATTGCACGCCTAAACTTACGCATAATTGTATCTGGATCATCTAATATACCTATAAATGAATTAGGGTTTTCGTCAGACTTAGACATCTTACTAGTGGGATCTTGCAGGCTCATTATGCGGGCCCCTACCTTTGGTATATATCCCTCTGGCACTGTAAATACATCTCCATATATATTATTGAAGCGCTCTGCTATATCTCTTGTTATCTCAAGATGCTGCTTTTGGTCTTCACCAACGGGTACAAGATCCGTCTGATACAGTAATATATCTGCCGCCATAAGCACTGGATAGGTAAATAACCCTGCATTTATGTTATCTGAATGTATTTTTGATTTTTCTTTAAATTGTGTCATACGTCCAAGCTCACCCATATATGTAAAACAGTTAAGTATCCATGTAAGCTCCGCATGAGCACTTACATGAGACTGTATAAATATTGTACTCTTCTCTGGATCCAAACCGCATGCCAAATATTGTGCCAAAAATGATCTGCTACATGCTCTTAATTCTTTCGGATCTTGCCTTACAGTTAATGAGTGAAGATCCACTATACAGTAGATGCAGTCATAATCATCTTGTAGGATTACCCAGTTCCTAAGCGCACCTACATAATTCCCAAGGGTCAAAAGCCCCGACGGTTGACTGCCACTGAATATAATTTTTCTTTGAGACATTACTATACACTTCCTTCGCAAACTACTTTCTACAATTTTAACATCTTTTATAGTTTCTGCCAAGGCAAATTTTTAGATACTCTCTGAGCTTTTGCAAATCTTCTTTATATACTTTAGCGAGTTCCCTTCTATATATTATACTGGCCGGATGATATAGGGGAAATAAAGAGTACTCTATCCTCCCTTTATCTAGCTTTATAGATATAGGTCTGCCATGCATATCCCCTATCCTAAGCCTTCCATCATTTGCAATTGCTTTAAGGGCCGTATTCCCCAGACTTACTATTACCTTTGGATGAATTATTTCCAGCTCTTGCATAAGCCATGGCCGATTACCCTCTACCTCTTTTTTTGTCGGTGGCCTATTAGATCTTCTACCTGTCCTCGGATTTTCTTTAAAGGGCCTAAACTTAACTACATTCGTAATATATATACCTTTCCTTTCCAGTTCAAGAGCATCTAAAAATTCATTTAAGTTTTGGCCTGCCCTCCCCACAAAGGGACGTCTTTCAATAGTCTCCTGCTCTCCTGGAGCCTCTCCTACCAAAACTAATGGAGAGCTTATTTCTCCCTCCCCGAAGACTAATTCTTCTTCTTCTTTGTTAAATGCCCTTTTCAAATATTGGGCGCATTCTATTTTGTGCTTTTCTAATCTTTTTTGTCTATCATCTATATTCAATAGTTTCCCAACCTTTATGTATTAGTCACTGCATATTTCGCGATTTCTATTGCTGGAGTTTCTCTATAGACTTAAGTCGCTCCCTAATGGCTTTAAAATCTTCCCAAGCCTCCCTCTTTTTTGACGGATCCCTCAAAAGTGCTGCGGGGTGATATGTAGGTATTATAGAGTAGCCCTTTCTCTCGTACCAGTTGCCACGATCTCTAGTTATCCTAGCATCTTCAGATATAATATATCTTAAGGCTACTGCGCCTAAGCATACTATTATCCTAGGTTTCACCAGATATACCTGTCGCCTTAAATAAGGGAGACACTTTTCTACCTCACCTTTAGAGGGGTTTCTATTGCCAGGAGGGCGACATTTTACTATATTGGCTATATATACATCTTCCCTAGTTAAACCTATTGCTGCAAGCATCTTATCGAGCAACTTACCTGCCGGCCCTACAAATGCCTTACCCTGCAGATCCTCTTCCCTTCCAGGCCCTTCGCCTATAAACATGATTTTAGCCTCTCTACTACCTTCATCTAATACAGTATTTAGCCGCTTTTCATGAAGAAGACATTTCTGACAGCTAGATACTACTAGTTCTAAATTCTCCCACAGCCTATCCATATTCATAGCTTAGTTCATCTCCCGTATGTTCCACTATCCATATTGATTATACCATAAGTACGTAATACAAGTCGCCTAACTTGCACTAAATGTGCTTTTATAATCACAAAAAAGGGGATACACTCTATTTAGTGTGTATCCCCTTTTTTATATTATATTTAGCTTTGTTCTGCTAATCTCTTATATTCTGCATATCTTTCCTTTGCATCTCTTTCAGCTTTCTCAAAGAGCTCATCAGCTACCTCTGGAAATGTTCTTACAAGTGAAGTATATCTGGATTCACCCATTAAGAAATCCCTAAAGGAGGCTGTAGGCTCCTTAGAATCTAGAATGAACGGATTCTTACCCTCATCCTTAAGCTCTGGGTTATATCTATATAGATGCCAGTATCCTGATTCAACAGCAAGTTTCATCTGATCTTGAGCCTTACCCATGCCACGTCTGATTCCATGGTTTATACATGGAGAATAAGCAATTATTAGTGATGGGCCGTCATACTTTTCGGCCTCTGTAATGGCCCTAATTACTTGGTTCATATTGGCACCCATGGCTACCTGCGCTACATATACATAGCCATAGCTCATAGCCATCAGTCCTAGATCTTTTTTCTCTATTCGCTTACCAGACGCTGCAAATTTTGCAACTGCTGCCGCTGGTGTGGCCTTAGAAGACTGTCCTCCAGTATTAGAATAGACCTCTGTATCAAATACTAGCACATTTACATCCTCTCCAGATGCTAGCACGTGATCCAGTCCACCGTATCCAATATCATAGGCCCACCCGTCTCCGCCTAGAATCCATTGCGATCTCTTTGTTAGATGATCTTTTCTTTCATATATTTCTTTAACTAATGGGTTTTTCAATGCATCCCCGTCTAGAAGGGGTATCAATTTATCTGATGCTTCTCTAGAAGCTTCGCCGTCATCTTTATTCTCTAGCCAATTCTCTAGAGCTGCCTTTAGCTCCTCAGATATGTCTTCATCCAGTAGAGCTTTTGCATTATCTGCAATCTTTCCTCTTATCTGCTTGGCCGCTAGATACATACCGAATCCAAACTCTGCATTATCCTCAAATAAAGAGTTTGCCCAGGCAGGTCCCCTGCCATCTGCATCGGTTGTATAAGGTGTAGATGGTGCGCTTGCTCCCCAGATGGATGAACAGCCAGTTGCATTAGCTATCACCATTCTAGAGCCAAATAATTGGGTTATGAGCTTGGCATATGGTGTTTCCCCGCATCCAGCACACGCCCCTGAGAACTCTAGAAGTGGCTGTTCAAACTGGCTTCCCTTTAGGGTAGTCTTAGCCATGGGAACTTCCTTTTTGGTAATTGTCATTGCATAGTCCCAATTAGCTACTTGAGCATCTCTTTGTTCGCCGAAAGGCTTCATTATAAGGGCCTTTTCCCTAGATGGACAGATATCTGCACAGTTGCCACATCCAGTACAATCCAGTGGTGTGACTTGAATTCTATATGTGTAGTCTTGCATGCCTCTGCCTATTGCCTTCTTGCTTTCAAAGCCCTCAGGTGCATTTTCTCTTTCCTCTTCATTTAGTAGGAAAGGTCTTATAGCAGCATGTGGACATACATAGGAGCACTGGTTGCATTGTATACAGTTATCTATCTGCCATTCAGGCACTGTCACTGCAATACCGCGCTTTTCAAAGCTTGCAGTCCCTGGAAGAAATGTTCCATCTTCAGCTCCAACAAAACTACTTACAGGGAGTTCATCGCCCTCTTGTCTTATCATAGGTTCTACTATATCTCTTATGAAGTCTGGAAGATCTCTCTTTTCCTCTTTCTCATCTTCAGAGTCTGCCCAGCTCTCAGGCACATCTATCTTCACAAGAGAGTCAAGACCTCTATCTACTGCTTCATGGTTCATCTTTACTACATTTTCACCGAGTCTACCATAGGTATTTACTATGGCCTCCTTGATATATTCAACCGCCTCATCTATCGGTATGATGTCTGCCAATTTGAAAAATGCGGTCTGCATTATCATATTTATTCTTCCACCAAGTCCAATTTCCCCGGCTATATCTATCGCATTTATCGTATAAAATTTAATGTTTCTCTCTTTAATCTCTCTTTTTAGATGGGCTGGCAGCCTATAGTCGAGTTCTTCAGGAGTCCATAGGCAGTTTAATAAAAATGTTCCGCCATCTTTTAAATCACCTATCATATCGTATTGATTGACATATGCCTGGTTATGGCAAGCTACAAAATCAGCACTATCTATTAGATATGTTGATGTTATCGGCTTGTGTCCAAACCTTAGATGAGATACTGTAAGCCGCCCAGACTTTTTAGAGTCATATGAGAAGTATCCCTGGGCATACATGTCAGTTTCATCACCAATTATTTTGATAGCATTCTGGTTTGCACCAACCGTACCGTCTGATCCAAGTCCCCAGAATTTACAACTTATTGTGCCCTCTGGTACTGTATTTATAGCCTCTGTCACTGGTAGGGATGTAAATGTCACATCATCTACTATTCCTATTGTAAAGTGGTTTTTAGGCTCATTCATCTTTAAGTTATCAAATACCGCTTTTATCTGCGCCGGCGTTGTATCTTTGGAACCAAGCCCATATCTACCACCGACTATAAGTGGCATATTATCCTTATCCTTTTCGCCATATACCGCTACTACATCTTGATATAATGGCTCTCCAAGAGCGCCCGGCTCTTTTGTTCTATCTAGTACTGAGATCCTCTCTACAGTTTCAGGCATTACATTAAAGAAATATT